>CBDUCC010000396.1:0-3799 GCA_965365555.1 uncultured Myxococcales bacterium
TCCAGACGGCGGGCGCCTGGCGCGAGGCGTTCATCGACATGCCGTATCTCTTGAACGTGATGGCGAGCATGGGCATCGTCGCGGACACCTTCGAGACCGCATGCACCTGGGACCAGTTCGAGACCTTGCACGGGAAGGTCATCGCCGAAGTCCGGGCTGCGATGAAGGACCTCTGCGGTGGGGGGTTCCTGAGCTGCCGCTTCACTCACGTCTATCCCGATGGTCCCGCGCCGTACTTCACCTTCATCGCGCCGGGCCGACACGGCGCAGAGGCCGAGCAGTGGATGGCGATCAAGAAGGCCGCCTCCGAGGCCGTCATCGCCAACGGCGGGACGATCACCCATCACCACGCGGTCGGTCGTGTCCATCGCCCCTGGTACGAGCAGCAGCGGCCTGTGCTCTTTGGCGACGCGCTCGTCGCCACCAAGGCCGCGCTCGATCCGGCCGGCATCCTGAACCCGGGCGTGCTTTTCGATCCGGGCGCTTAAGCGGAAAAGGCGCCCCGAGAGGCGCCTTTCCAGTCTTGGTGTTCAGCCGAGGCTACTTCTTCTTGCCCTTGCCCTTGCCATTGCTGCTGCTCGAGGAGCTGGTGCTGTCGTCACCTGCGCTCGTGTCGCTCCCAGTGTTGGTTGACGAAGAGTCCCTGCCCTCGTCGTCGCAGATCGTGCCATCCGCGCAGACGGTGTCTTCGCCCTCCTTGCTGTTGCCCTTGTTGCTGGAGTCGACCCCGTCGGCGTTGTTTCCATGGCCGTTGTTGGTCTTCTCCCCGCTCGAGGAGCCGTCGCTGCCGGCGCCGCTCCCAGCGGTATCGTCGTTCGAGCTGCCGTCATTAGCGTCGGAGGGCGTCGAGCCGTCCTCCCACTCGCTCTGCTCCGGTGCGGTTCCATTGACCTGGTTTCCCAAGTCGTCGGTCAGGATATAGGTCGAAAATGGGCTCGCGTCGGCCTGGATCAGCCCGAAAAGGCTTACTGCCGCCGCAAGCACGACCCCGAGTGTCCAACGCTTTGCTTCCATTTTAGATGCCCCTTTCAAATTTCAGTCTATACATAAAATTACAGTCAGCAAGTGCGCTACTTCACGGACAGGTCGCTTTAGCGCGGATTGCTGGCGGCGATGATGTCGAGGAAGGCGTCGCCGTCGATGTTCCCGGTGGCGACCACGTACCAGGACCGGGGCCCGTCATCCTGCAGGATGCGGTAATTGTAGTGCCGGCCCTGGATCTCGGTCGGCGAGACCATGGCGCCGCCTTCGACGTTGAAGCCGAGCGCGCTGAACGTTCCCGCGTACTTGCCGTGGGTGAGCATGTACTCTCGCTGCTGCGCTGCGATCGTGCGAAAGGCAATGATGCTCTCCGGTCGCTTCGAGCGGGCGATGTACTTGTTGTACTGATTGAGTCCCAAGGTGCTCAGGACCCCGATCACGAACGTGACGAGCATCACGTCGATGAGCGTGTAGCCAGCTCTTCGCGCCCGATTCTTTTTCCTGTCTATCCTGCCCTTCATCGTGCCTCTCCCAGCATGCTGCCAAACACGGTGATCTCATTGTCCCAGGCCTGCCCGACGAGCGAGTTGCCCCTGTGCAGGAAGCCTTCCCGAGTGCCCCACTTCTGCCTCGCGGCGGCGAACAGAGCCTCGGCTTCCTTTCGCTGGCTTTCCTCCGAGAGCAACGCCCAAGAGTCGTCGATCTGGGCGAAGAGCACTGGCGGACGGTCTTTCGTCACGGAAGCTTCTCGAACGAAGCTCGATAGAGCCGTCGATTCCTGAACGGAAAGTGGCTCGAGGGATCCGTGGGCGCCTGCGTAGTCACTGGCCAAGAAGCCGACGCCGGCGAGCGAGAGGATGAGCGCCGCGGTGCGAAGCACGTGTTCGAGCTTGATCGGTGCGCGAAGCTCGGTCACCGTCGGCTGGGGCACACTCGAGGTCTCCTCAGCAATCGGTGCGGTTTCCGGCTCTTCCGGGGCATCGGGAACCACGCTCAAGATCCCCGTATTTCGATCCTCGACCTCGGGGTGCACCATCCCGACGCCTTTGTGCTCCCGATACTTTCCGAGGTCGGCGAGCATCTCGTCGAGGCACTGGTAACGATCGTCCGGGTTTCGACAAGTCGCCTTGCGGACGATGCGCACGATCCCGGCTGGGTAGCTACCGAGCTCCTCGAGCATCGGGACGTCTCGCGCCTCCCGCGGAGGCTCGTCCCCCGACACCACGAAATAGAGCAGTCGTCCGAGCGAGAAGAGATCCGATCGCAGGTCGATGCGCCGTTCGCTCGCCGTCTCGGGTGGCACGAACGGCCCGCTGCGGGGCGCAAGCCGCGGCCCGAGCAAGAACGGGTTCAGGTCCTCGTCGACCGCAATGTACTTTGGAGAGAGGGTGCCGACGGGCACATCGATCGCGTGAAAGCGTCGAACGATCGTTGCGACGGCTAGGAAATGCCGAAGCCTTTCGTCGAGGCGCCAGTCACCCCACGGGAGATCCCGAAAGACGCCCTTCGGCTCCGGGCTCGCGAGAAGGACGTAGGGCTCCTCTTTGATGATCTCGATACCCGAGGTGTCCGCGTACCGGACGATGTTCTCGAAGTTGAGCTTCTGCCCATCGGTGGTCACGGCTTGGAGCACGATCACCGCGACCTCCCGGTCCTCATCGTCGAGCCCCCCGTGCACCACGATGCCGGGCGCACGGAAGATCGGTTTGCCCACCAGCACACCCGCCACGAAGGCGTTGGTTGCAGTCTCACTCATGAAATACAGTTTATGTGATTAAATCCAGTAGAGCCACATCTGGAGTCCATGACGCGGCTGTTTTCGGGCAGGTTGTAACGCCGGGGCCCAGTCGTCGTATCGTGGGCGGCATGCGGGTCGTGATCATTGGGAATGGGGTCGCCGGAATGGAGGCGGCGCTTGCCCTGCGCGGCCGTGAGCCGGGCTGGGAGATCAGCGTCGTCTCCGAGGAGAGCGACCACTTTTTCTCGAGGACGGCGCTGATGTGGGTGTTCAGCGGACAGATGAGCCACCGAGACATCGAGCCCCTCGAACGGGACGCCTACGAGCGGCTGGGCCTCCGAAGGGTTCGCGCCAGAGCGACGGGGATCGACACCGAGCGCCGGGAGGTTGTGCTCGCCGGAGGCCACCCCCCGCTCCGCTACGATCGATTGCTCATTGCCTCCGGCTCCTCGCCGCGGCCAGGACCTTGGCCTGGAAGCGACGCCCGAGGCGTCGGTCACTTCGTCACCCACCAGGACCTTCGGTGGTACGAGCGGGAGGTGCACGGGGAGGGCGGGGCCAGCCAGGAGCCTCCGCGAGCTGACGCCCATCTCGACGCGACGACGCCCAAGTCGCCCTACCGGTTTCGAGAGGTTGCCGCGGAACGGCGCGGTGCGCTTGCGAGACGACCTGCCGTCATCGGCGGCGGTCTGATCGGCATCGAAGCGGTGGAGGTCGCCGTCGCTGCCGGGCTCCGGCCGAATTTCTTCATTCGCGAGGAATGGTTCTGGCCGATCGCGCTCGACCGGCGCGAGTCCGAGTGGATCAGCGCTCGGATGCGTGAGCATGGGGTCGACGTGCACCTCGAGCACGATGTCCAAGAGCTCGAGACCGACGCCGACGGGAACATTCGCGGCGTTCGGACCGATCGGGGCGAGTACGAGGCCGACTGCGCCGTCGTCGCCATCGGCGTGATCCCCAATACGGCATGGCTTCAGGACTCCGCGATCGAGCTCGACAGCCGAGGCGGGATCGTCGTGAACGAGGCGCTCGCCACGAGTGCCCCGGACGTATTCGCAGCCGGCGACTGTGCGTCCGTCC
>CBDUCC010000397.1:0-3799 GCA_965365555.1 uncultured Myxococcales bacterium
GTGAAGAAGCCGTTGACCACGAACGCGGTGGCGATCCAGGCGGCAGGGATGCGTCGGAGACCGTGCTGCTGTCCGAGCTTCCACATTCCCCAGAAGCCGGCGAGCATCCACGGAAGGAACGAGGCGCCTAAGCCGTTGACCGGACCAAGGAGCCGGTAGAGCAGCATGTTCGGATGAAAGAGCGGCACCTGCGGGTTCCCGACGAGGGTGGCGCCGCCGCAGAGGAAAGGATCCCAGGCGACGCGGTAGTCGCCGAGCGCATGCCACCAGAGAGCAATCTGGTTGAAGGCGGCGAACTGGTCGAAGTCGGCGACGCCGATGACTCCCCAGTTCAGGAGGAACGGGAGGAACGTGGCGACCGCAGCGAGCGCGAACCCAACCCAGGGTGCCGGGCCTGCGGCTGCTTCGGACCCGGAGTCGCGCGCCCCGGCTGCGCCGACCTCTTCACGACTCTCCTCCACGCTGGCGGCGAGTCTTGCACAGGGGCCCCGAGCGCGCCCAAGAAATCAGAGGCCCGAAGTCTCGATGAGCGCAAGGATGACGGCGCCGACGCCGAAGTTGATGTCTTCGCGAAGGGGAACGGAAACGTATCCCTCGAACGTAGACGGATCGGTACCGCCTGAGATTCCGGTGACGACCGGCTTGCCCTCTTCATCGTCGACGATGAAGGTTCGCACGCCGGCGACGGCGCGCTTGGCAGCTTCGAGCTCGGTCTCACCAAGCAGATCGTAGCGGTACGCCCGAGCCATGGCATGAGCGAAGAGCGCGCTGCCGCTCGCCTCGAGGTAGTTGTCTCCTTCAGCCGGGCGATTCATCACGGTCCACCACAAACCGGAGTCGGGGTCCTGGGTGGCGAGCGCACCGGCGACCTGGCGGGCAAACATCTGCTCTGCTTGGGCATCGGGCCCGCTGCGAAGAAATCGTACCCGCAGGTAGTCGGCCAGCGCGACCGTCACCCAGGAGTTGCCGCGCGCCCAGTAGACGTCCGTGTCGAACTCGCTCAAAGACTGGTCGGCGTGCTGGAAGAGCCCGTTCTCGTGCTGAAGGACGCCCGAGAATACCCCGAGCTGGTCCTCCATCAGCGCGAGCGCGTCTTCGTCGCCGGCGGCTTCGAACTGACGGTTCAGTACCATGCCGAACATGAACAGGCTGTCGATCCAGATGCCGGGGTCGAGCGCACCGCCCTGGGGACCGAGGTGCCAGATGCCGCCTTCGTCCGTCCTCGGGACGCCGTCGAGGTACTCGAGGACGTCGTCGACCACCTGCTCATAGCGCGGGTCGTCTTCGTATCGGAGTAAGCCGAGCGCGGTGAGCCCCGGCGGACAGCTATCGCTCCAGAACATCACGTAGCCGACTTCGATGTGATGCTCGAGATAGGCGCGGTAGTACTCGCGGAAGTCTTCCTCGCCCGTGACGCGGAAGAGCTCGGTGAGCGCGAACATGAAGACGCCCGAGGTCCAGTCCCAGGACTCGCTCGCCGGCGGGTGGTTCTCCATGTAGCGCCGCGCGATGGCTTTCGCCTGCTCCATCTGCTCGGAGTCCGGGTCTCGGCGAAGCGCGTAGCACTCGTCGTCGGAGATATCCTCTTCGCAGAAGTCGAAGTAGGTCGGGGTCTGCTCGCTGGACGAGCCGCAGCCGGCCGCAGCAAGTGACCCGAGACTGAGCAGCAGGGCCGCAGCGAGCCCTTGGTCGATGATGCGATGTCGTTTCATGACGCTCCTCTCGCTCACTCTTGAAGACAGCTAGCTTCGCGCGACTGCTCGGCGAAGTCGAGCGTGAGCGACTGCCCGGCATGCTCGAAGACGACGCGCTCGGCCGGGAATTCGGCGCTGCCGTAGGGGTTATCGTACCGCGGGTAGTCGCCGACGACGACCGGCATGCCTTGCTGAGTCATCGGCCCTTCCCAGCCCATGGCGAGCGCACCCTGCGAAGGCGAGTCGTACTGGACCGAGAGGTTGTCCGCATCGGCACCGATGGCGGCGCTCGAGATCGCCGCCTTGAAGGCCTCGAAGTCGCCGCCGTAGTCCGAGGCGCGCGCGACCTCGCAGACCCAGATCGTCTTTTCACCCTCCGCGATGATTTCGTAGTCACCGAACTCCGACATGTCGGGCTCGGTGTTGGGAACCCAGTCGGCGTCCGGGTCGGACGACCAGAGCGCTAGGTAGCCCTCCCCCTCGCGCGCGAAGAACCAGCCGTTCTCTTTGACCGCCTCGTCGAACTTCGCCTTCGGAAGGAAGGCGTGGGTGTAGAGCGGTTGATCGGTGACGTAGACGTATGTCTCGGTATCCACGTCGTAGAGCGAGATGACGACGTTCTCGAGCTGCGTCGCCCGCGGCATCGTGCCGTAACCGGTCCAGTAGCGGGGCGTCGGCCCCCCGAGACTCTCGTTCCCGGGATGGGTCGTGAACGCGACCGCTTCCATCCCCAAGGTCGCCTGCCAAATCGACTGCTGGTCGCCGCCGTAGCCGCCGCGCCAGTCCTGCGCGGTGCTGAGCATGTAGTCGGGCGTTCGGTAGGTGTAGGTGTTGACCTCGGGACGCATGTTGCGGGTGATGTCCTTCTCGAAGCTGGCGGCGAAGGCGTCTCGAATGGCAGGTTCTTTGAGCTGGGTTTCGAACTCCTTGAAGGGGGCGAAGTCCGAGTGCTCCCACCACTTGTAGGCATCGAGCATCTCGACGAAGAGGCCGATGGTGAGCGGGTGCGTGTAAGCCTCGAGCGTGAGGAAGGTCATGCCGTCTTCGAGACGCTCGTAGTCGAGCCCCCAACGCTCGGCTTCTTCGAGGCGAATGCTCATGCGCTGCCGGTTTTCGTAGACGTCGCGGTCGAAGTCGTGCGCCATCTCGTAGATGACCTGGGGCATCCGGTAGGTGCTGCTCAGAGCAAGTGCCGAGGAGCTCATGTTGCCCGGGGAGAACTCGTTGAGGTCGAAGAGGAGCTTGAAGGTCGAGCGGGTCGAATCCCGCGTGCCGCTCATCTTATGCTCGTAGGTCCGACCGTGCGTGCTTCCGAAGTTGCCTCGGAATTGGTTGGCCGCCATGTCGGCGAAGATCAGGTCGAGTACCATCGCCGAAAGCTGCTTGAGCTCTTCGTCCTCGCCGAGCTCGATGAGGGCGACGAGCGCGGGAATGTCTTCGTCGTAGTAAACGTTCGAGAGCCACTCGCTGAACCCTGTTTGGTAACGAAGCTCGAGCCATCGAAGGATGCGTGGGCGGAAGGTCTCCATCTTCTCACGGCCCGTCTCACCGCTCGCCGTGAACACTTCATTCGGATAGAGCTGCCCGGCGAGATAGGCGCCAGTGCTGAAGAGAATGAAGTGGTTCTCCGTCCAGTAGACCATGTTGTCGGTGTCGACCGGATCGGCCTCGGTGAGCAACTCGTCGGGCCAGTACTTGAAGGCGAGGAGAGTCTCTTTGGCGTTGTCGAGGATCTGTTGGCTCAGCAGCTCCGAGTCTGCGTATCGATAGAGCATCCAAAGAACGGCCGGCAGCCGGAAGTCGGCGGTGTCGAGCCGCTCGTTCATCCGGTCGAGGTCTTTTTGAATCTCCGACTCGTCCGGCGCCTCGCCGCGCGCCAGCCGCATGACCTCCGAGTACGTGGTGTTGCTCGGAGCGGCGAGGGTCGCATCGAAGAACGCCTCTTTTCGGGCCTCGAAGTCGGTTTCCGGGCAGTCGACGCTGGAAGAGGAGCCGCAGGCTGCAAGCAAAGCCAGACCGCTCAAAACCGTGAACCCCAATATCGTTTTCATTCTCGCAACCTCCGCCCGACGACCCGACGACCACGGAGCAAGTATCATGCCGCC
>CBDUCC010000398.1:0-3767 GCA_965365555.1 uncultured Myxococcales bacterium
CGCCCACGCCAAAAGCCAAGACACCGAGGTTGATGAACGAAAACGGAGCACCTTCCTGCAGTGCCTCCCAGATTTCATGCATTCTTGCGGCTCCCTCCGGCTCGCCTTCCAAGTGGCGAGATTCCCCTAATGATGCCCCGATCCACCCCCGCTGAAATCCAGACCCAGTCACCTGGAATCCATTGAAATCATTAGAACTGTCGGGATGCCCCGTGAACGAGGCGCAAGCTACCCCACGCCCCGCGAAGTTGTCAACGCGACTGCCGCTTTTTCGGTCTGCGGACCCAAGCTCCGGCGGCCGCCCGGTTTCTAAGAGAGTGAAAAAGGGCACGATATTGACTTGCTGGATCCAACCGTTATCATCCCTAGGTAGTAAGCAAACGCTGGAATTGCTTACTGTTCTGGGGGGAACAGCGAGTTTTAGTCAGAAGATGGTGGTGGGGATCGCACCGTACTCACTCGGGGTCCGGATAACACTGTCGAAGTAAAGTTCGCAGGAGGCAGGAAAAAATGGCCAAGTTGGCATATCACTTTGAAGCAGGCGGATGGGCGATGTGGCTCATCCTCGTGTGTCTCGTTTTCGCTATCGGATTCACGATCGAACGCGCGATGTATCTCTATAAGGCGTCGATCGACAAGGACGAGTTCATCGCGAAGATGCAGAAGTGCATCACTGCTGGCGACGTCGCTGGCGCGATCAAGGTCTGCTCCGCGGAGCACAATCCGCTGGCGCGGATCGTCAAGCAGGGGCTGCTCAAAGTGAATCGACCCGATGAAGAGGTGCAGGCCGCCATGGACGAGGCCGCGCTTCGAGAGCTTCCATTGATCGAGCGGCGCACGCCCTACCTCGGGCTTCTTGCCAACGTCGGCATGCTCTGCGGTCTCTTCGGAACGGTCGTCGGCTTGATCACCGCGTTCGGCGAGGTGGCCAAGGCGGACGCCGCCAGCAAGGCGACCGGTCTTGCGAAGGGCATCGAAGAGGCGATGAACTGCACCGCGTTCGGTCTCATCACCGCTGTCTTCGCGCTTCTGATGATGGGCCTCTTGAACGGCAAGACCCAGAAGATCATCGACGACATCAACGCGGCCACCGTGCAGGTTCTCAACCTCGTCGTTGGCAACCGCTCGAAGGTCGACCTTCAGAACATCCCAGCGGAGTAACGGGCCCCATGGCTGCAATCGATGCTGGCGGAGGAGACTCCGGGAAGAAGTCGGTCAATCAGGAGATCCCCCTGATTCCGTTCATCGACCTGCTGCTCTGTTGCGTCATGTTCTTGTTGGCAACCGCGGTCTGGAACCAGCTCGCGGCGATGAACGCCAATCAGCAGGTCCCGGGCCAAGCGTCCACCGAAGACGCCCCGCCCGAAGACGAAAAAGTGAAGCTCATCCTGCAGGTTCGGAACTCGGGCTACGTCCTCGGTTCTTCGGCCGGAGAGAGCATCGACATCAAAAAGCGCGCAGTGGCCGACGAGAAAGAGTTCGACGTCGATGAGCTGTCCACCAAGCTCGGCCAGTGGAAACAGGCCTGGGACGACCGTGACGACATGATCGTCGCGCCTGAAGACGGGGTCCGATACGAGGATGTCATCCGCGCCATGGATGTCGCCTCGGCGGCGGGCTTCACCAATCTGTCCATGGCGGACGGAGCAGCTTTTCTCTAGGGGGAATCATGGCGATCCAAAGGCCAGAACCAGTACTGCTCCACAACATTCCGCTTCGCTTCGTGCGTGATCGGGTCTCGGGACACGGCCGTAAGTCGGTCGACCACCAGATCCCGCTCATTCCATTCATCGACTTTCTCATCGTGCTCGTGATCTTTCTCCTGATGTCGTTCTCGGCATCGGGCGAGCTCGTCGCACAGCAACCGACGATCACCATGCCTCAGGCCAAGAACACCGAGCAGATCGAAGTGTCGCCGATCATCGCGGTCGACGAGCGAGTCATCACGCTCGATGGCACGCGTGTCGCCGACACTCAGACGCAAGGTCAGGCGGCTCAGGTCGACCGCATCGAGCCTCTCATCCAGGGTCTCGAAACCGAGAAGCGCAAGTGGGAGACGATTCATCCCTCCGAGCCCTTCGCCGGCCAAGTGATCGTCCAAGCAGACCGCAACATCGACTTCCGAGTCGTGAAGAAGGTCATGTTCTCGGCGGCAGCCGCGGGCTACGGCAACGTGAGCTTCGCAGTCAACCAGGCCGACTGAGTCGAATACCGTCATGGGGCCTTCCGAGCTCACTCCTGCCGAGTTCGAAGGCGCCCCGAGAAACCGATACCGGCCCGGGCTTCCTTGGCGGCGTATCGGTTTCGTCGTTCTGGCGGCTCTCGTGGTCCTTGGTGCGTACTTCTGGCGGCAGAAGGTCCGAGCCGACGCCCTGCGTGAGCGTATTCAGTCGCTTCACGCGGCGGAGGTCGCGCCGGTGCTCGAGCGCCTCCGCGTCACCTCCGCCGACCTCCGCGAAAAGGCGCTCGCCGCGAAGTCGGGGGCCGCAAGGAGACTCGTCGAGGCCGAGGTGCCGCTCTCTGCGCTCCACGACGAGCAGGTCGTCTACCTCCGAGTCCGCGCGCCCGAGCTCCGCTCCGCACAGAGCCTCGAGGCTGCGATCGACTCGACGCGAGACGATGCGGTCGGGGCCTGTCTCGGGCTCGAGCTGACTCCGCTCGCCGAGCTATCGGAGGTTCCCGAGGTTCTGACCGAGAAGTGGCTCGCCCGCTCGGACGAGACGAACGACATGCAGCGGCTCTCCGTTCGCGAAGAGCAGCTCCGACGCGCGATCGACCGCGAGCTTCCGGCCCTTTCCGAACGCGTGCCAGCCGACTATTTTCTTCTGCTCGTCGTCCAGGGCAAGAGCCGTCTGGAGGACCCGGTGGACGTGTTCCTCTGGGATCTACGTGAAGATGCTCTGGTCCTTCGCTCGAGGACCGAGAATCGCGGAACGCTGATCACGGTTCGTAGTCAGATCGGCCCCAAAGCGGAGGCGGCGCGCGCGGAGAGCGACCCGATTGCGGTGGCCGACTGCTCGATCGCCGCGCACATCAAGGCTCAACTGGGGGAACCAACGATGGACCTCCGAGCCTCGGACTGAACGCGCCTCGCCGCGCATACTCGATACGCTCGAGCCAGAGGGTCGCCTCGGCCCCTGCCGCTCGACTGACCGGCATCCTCGCTCTCCAGGCTGCAGCCGACCGCTCGTAGCGGCCTAGCGCAAAGGCGCAGAGACCGATCAGACGATCGAGCTCTCGGCTGAGTCGCGCCGTCGGGACCCCGCGACGTTTCGCCTCCTCGAGCAAGGGAAGAGCCAGTGCGTATTCGCTCTGGCCCCAAAGCTGCCGGCCCTCGAGATACTGGCCGAGCCCGTCTTTGCGAAGACTCGCGAGAGTGCGCGCCAGGTGGACCGCAACCGGGCTCGCGGTCCGATCGACGAGCATCTGGTGCAACACGGCGCGCTCGTCGGCGGATGCGACCAGCGCCAGCTGCTTCACCTCGGCCTGTCGTGCCGCTCCGTCGACTTGCGGAATGTCTAGGAGCTCGGCGTACAGCGCCGCGGCTTCCCGAAGCTCGCCTCGCGTCCAACGCGCATCCGCCAGTGCCTCGAGCGCGCTTGCGACGATCGGCTTCGGCGCGTTCATCCCCTCTCGCAACGCCTCGAGCTCCTCGAGCGCCCGCTCTTCGCCTCCGGAGCGTGCCAGTGCGCCAACGAGCGCTGCCCGGGCTCGGGCCTCGCCCTCGTCGATGTCCAGAATCGCCTCGCAGGTCTCGAGCATCCGAG
>CBDUCC010000399.1:0-3756 GCA_965365555.1 uncultured Myxococcales bacterium
CCCATGATCGTCACACCCGCTCGATGATGGTTGAGGTTCCCATGCCTGCGCCGACGCAAAGCGTGATGAGGGCGGTGTTCAGGTCGCGCCGTTCGAGCTCGTCAAGCATCGTGCCGAGCAGCATCGCGCCGGTCGCACCGAGCGGATGACCGAAGGCGATCGCTCCTCCGTTCACGTTGGTCACCGAGTGGTCGATGCCCATCTCGTCCATGAACAGCAGGCATACGGAGGAGAACGCCTCGTTGATCTCCCAGAGGTCGATGTCCGATGCCTGCATTCCTGACTTCTCGAGCGCTTTCCGAGACGCAGGCGCCGGTCCGGTGAGCATGATGCAGGGCTCGCTTCCGACGCTCGCCGACCGAACGAGTCGCGCGCGCGGTCGGAGACCGAGGCGCTCTCCGGCCTCCTTGCTTCCGAGAAGAACGGCAGCCGCGCCATCGACGATCCCGGAGCTGTTTCCGGCGTGATGCACATGTTCGATTTGCTCCACATCGGGGTGCTTCTGAATCGCGACGGCGTCGAAGCCGAAGTTTCGCCCCATCGTCTCGAAGCTCGGCTTGAGCCCCGAGAGGTCATCCAGGGTGGTCCCCGGTCGCATATGCTCGTCGCGATCGAGCATGGTGACGCCGATCGCGTCTTTGACCGGCACGATCGAACGATCGAAGTACCCACCTTCCCAGGCCGCGGCCGCACGTGCTTGGCTTTCGACCGCGAATGCGTCGACGTCCTCGCGGCTGTAGCCGTACTTTGTGGCGATCAGATCCGCGCCGATTCCCTGAGGTACGAAGGAGGTGCCCCAGGCCAGCTCTGGGTCGGTGGACCAGGCGCCCCCCGCTGCGCCCATCGAAATGCGGCTCATGCTCTCCATTCCGCCGCCGACGATCAGGTCGGCATCTTCGGCTTTGACCTTCGCCGCGGCGATGTTCACGGCCTCGAGACCCGACGAGCAGAAACGATTGAGTTGAACGCCCGGCACGCGATCGTCGAAGCCCGAGGCCATGGCGGCCATGCGTCCGACGTTGGCGCCCTGCTCGCCGACCGGCTCGACGCAGCCGAGAATCACATCCTCGATCTCGGCGCTATCGAAGCCACCCCGCTCCGGTAGGGCCTGCAGCACCGTGGTGGCCAGCCGAAGCGGTGTCGCGTCCGCCAGCGCACCGTCTTTCTTTCGACCTTTGCCGCGCGGGGTGCGCACCGCGTCGTAGATGAAACAATCCGTCATCGCGTTTCCTTTCGAGGGTCCGCCCGGGCGGGAGCGAAACTGAAACGTGTTCTAGTTTGGCCGACGCAGAGGCGCAAACAGGCGTGAATTCAGGGATCGACGGCCCAGAAAAAGTCGGCCGAGCGCTCCAGGGCGGGCTTCTTGAGCTCGGCTTTGAGCTCGGAGGGCGTCACCGGCAGCACCACGATGTACGGGGTCGCGCCCCGTTTCGCCGCTCGGTCCGGAATCCCGAGGCCCCGTTGAACGTGCACCCTCCCCGCGAATACGATCATCATCGCCGGGCCGTCGGGTCCTTCGAGTGTCTCCGCCACCCGAGAGCCCATGGTCTCGTCCCAAAGAACCTGGGCTTGATAGTAGCGGTCGACCATGTCGGCTCCACCGTGATCGCCTGCGTCGAACGCCTGGTCGAACAGCGCGCGGTGCTCTTCATCATCGAGGTCGAGCTCCGGCACGGACGCGGCGAGCTCCGGATCGAGCCCTTCGATTCCGCTCATGGCGACCGCATGCGCCAACTCTCGAGGTGCGTTGAGCGCGACGACGCGAAGGTTGCGGCTCCGCGCGAATTCCAAAATCGGCCGGTAGAGACTGAAGTCGTAGCCCCAGCGCTCGTCGTATTCCGTGTCACGGCGGAGCACCGTCTCATCGATCTCGCCGGCGCTCCAGCGATCCAGCGGTTCCTGGAATGGTACCTGAAACATCTCCATTCCAATCGCGAGCGAGGGCTCGTCGCGGTAAAGCGATCTCAACACCGTGTACTGAGCCCCGTGATCTCCAGGACGATCGTGCCGCTCGCCGACATACACGACGGCCTTCGTTCGAAGCGCGGCACGAAACGCCTCCATGTCGACGGCCTTGCCAGTCGAAGCGTCGATCAGAGAGCGGGGCGGTGCCTGAGCACGGACGATGTCTTCGGGCGTCTGGGCGCCTCGGCCCGATGCGCCGGCGCATCCGACGCAGAGCGCGATGATGGCAACGGCGCTTCTCATGGCTCCCGGGGCAGGAAGAGCGCCTGCCGGTAGTACTTCAGCTCCTCGATCGACTCCATCAGATCGTCCATGGCTCGATGGCTGCCCTTTTTCGATGGACGGCCAGAGTACTGCTGAGGGTACCAGCGCTGTGCCAGCTCCTTGATCGTAGAGACGTCGACGTTTCGGTAGTGGAGCCACTGCTCCACCTCGGGCAGGTACCGAGCTACGAAGCGTCGGTCCTGGTGGATCGAGTTGCCGGCGAGCGGCGCCTTGCGCTTCTCGGTGTGCTCGGAAAGGAAGTCGAGGAGGGCCGCCGAGACCTGCGTCTCATCGATATTCGACTCGCGCACTCGCTGAGTGAGCCCGGATTGCCCGTGATGCTTGGTGTTCCACTCGTCCATTGCCGCGAGCACCTCGTCCGACTGGTGAACGACGAGGTTGGGACCCTCAGCCATCACGTTGAGCTCGGCGTCCGTCACGAGCACGGCGACCTCCAAGATTCGGTCGTTGTCGGGGTCGAGCCCTGACATTTCCATATCCATCCAGACGATCGCCGACATCGGAAGCACGAGGGTTCTAGCATGAGCTATGGTGCAAAGGTGTGAGGAAGCTCGCAGAGCGTTGAACTGCCGGAGAACTGGCGTATAGACTGGCGTCTTCTACAAGTCTGCTCTAGGAAAAGCCGGTGCAAGTAAACGAGCGTAAACTCAGCCAGCTCCGCCAACTCGAAGCGGAGAGCATTCAGATCATTCGTGAGGCTGCGGCCGAGTTTGACAACCCCGTGATGATGTATTCGGTGGGGAAAGACTCGTCCGTGATGCTCCGACTGGCTGAGAAGGCGTTCGCGCCTGGCCCGCTACCGTTTCCCCTCTTGCACGTCGATACCACCTGGAAGTTTCAGGACATGTATCGGTACAGGGACAAGATCGAAGCGAATCTCAAGGGTGAGCTGATCAAGTACACGAACCAAGAGGGCGCCGCGATGGGGATGAACCCCTTCGACTTCGGGAGCAAGAAGTACACGGACATCATGAAGACGGACGCGCTCAAGCAAGCGCTGACGAAGTACGAATTCGACTGCGCGTTTGGTGGCGCCCGCCGTGACGAAGAGAAATCCCGTGCAAAGGAGCGCATCTTCTCGTTCCGCGACAGCCATCATCAGTGGGACCCGAAGAACCAGCGCCCAGAGCTTTGGAGCCTGTACAACGCGAAGATCAAGAAGGGCGAGAACGTCCGTGTCTTTCCGCTGAGCAACTGGACCGAGCTCGACGTCTGGCTGTACGTTTGGCTCGAGGACATCCCCGTGGTCCCCCTCTACTTCGCGGCGGAGCGGCCGATGGTCGAGCGCTCGGGCACCTGGATTCTCGTTGACGATGAGCGGATGCGGCTCGAAGAAGGTGAGAAGCCGCAAATGAAGAAGGTGCGTTTTCGCACGCTGGGGTGCTATCCGCTGAGCGGTGCGGTCGAGTCCGAGGCAGACACGGTACCTAAAGTCATTCAAGAGATGCTGTTGAACCGCTTCTCCGAGAGGCAGGGGCGCCTCATCGACTTCGACGAGGAAGGCTC
>CBDUCC010000400.1:0-3751 GCA_965365555.1 uncultured Myxococcales bacterium
GGGGCTGACGAAGCCCCCCGAGGTGGTGAACAGGCACTCGCCCGCCTCGATGAGCTGGTCGAGCACGCCCATTCGCTCTAGGTGCCGCTGTGCACGCGGAATCACCGCGTCGCCACAGAACTTGTCCCGAGGGAACTTGGCCTTGTCGAGAAGGAGGACACGGATGTCCTGCTTGACGAGGTACCAGGCACAGGTAGCGCCAGCAGGCCCCGCACCGACGATCGCGACGTCGTAAAGGTCAGTGGTCATGCCCTGGTTCTATCGGAGGCCCACGAACCGATCAACGGTAGGGAGGCTCGGGGCGCAGAACAGATGAGCGCGACTGCACCCATGAGACTGCTTGGAGGGGCGTAGCTGTCCGCCTCACTCCGGAGTCATTCGACTATCTGAACGCAGCGCGAGTACAACCAACACGTCGGTTGTTTCTCGGCGACTATCTCGGATTGGCCGCTGCCCACAAGCACGAACTTCCGACATCGTCACGACGTCGCTTGCATCGGGGGCAACTTGTCCCGAATGCGTTTCTTCAGTGCCTCTCGGGACCTCTGCTGACGCATCTTTCCCCAACGAATCCGCGGAAGACGGGGTGCCTTGCGTCCGTCTGGGTTCCACTGTCCTGAGGGCGTGACCGACCCTTCGCTGACTTCCGATTGTGACGATTTCGCACACCGGAGCCGGGGTACTTGTGACCGCTCGTCCAAGGCCGCACCTCCACCGGCAGCTCCCTTTGCTTGTCCCGATTTGTTCGTCTCGAGGACACGTTCGTGTTCCCCTGACCGCGTGGAAGCTTCACGTTCGAGGGCTAGCCGTACGCTCAGGCGGAAGGATCCGCTGAGGCGAACCTTGCGCATGGTGGCCTTGATTGCCGCTCTCACATCGATCCTGCCAACGATGGTGTCGGCGCAACCCGAGCCGAAGCGAGAGGTTCTCGTATTTCCGCGTGTGTCGCTTTTCGCGCCGCTCGCTGCGGACCCTCGTTGGCCCCGATTGGCGATCGGATACCTTCACTACTTCGGTGACTCGCAGTTCTTAAACACGGGGATTGTCGAAGCCGGTGCATCCATCGCGATCGTACAACGGAATGCGCGCAGGCGCGGCCGCTGGGAGGTCGGTGTGCAAGGCGGCATCTTTTCGGTGTTCGACTTCGGGGCTCCCTCCAATGATCTGGTGAATGCGGATTACCTCGGAGGCCTCACATTCTCCTACGCGCTCGACTCTCTCCTCTTCTTGACGCGGTTCTTTCACCAAAGCTCGCATCTCGGCGACGAGTACCTTCTCAACAATGACGTCGATCGAATCAATCTGTCGTTCGAGGAGCTCGACGTGCTCATCTCGTATTCGCCGCGCGACTGGGCGAGAGTGTACGGGGGGGCAGGAGCGATCGTGCGGATCGAGCCGTCGAATCTCGATCGCTGGCTACTTCAGCTTGGCGCGGAGTTCCGCCCGGTGACCTCGAAGACGAAGCACCGCGTTCAGCTCTTGCTGGCCGTGGATCTGGAATCCTGGCAACAGCACAACTGGGTCCCCGACGCGTCGTTCATCGCCGGCGCCACGCTCGATCCGCTGGGCGAGTCGAGCTATCGAGTCGACTTCCTGGTCCGCTACTACGTCGGGCGCTCCCCCAACGGCCAGTTCTTCACCGAACGTATTCAGACCCTCGGTCCGGCGATTCAGCTGTACTTCTAGTCGCCGAGGACCGAGCTCCTCAGCGCTCGCCGCCATGTCCTGCAATGCCCCGCGCAGGCCTTCGCTCCGCTCACTGATCATGCATATCGTTCATTAGAACATCTAAATCAATCATTGGATTCATGCACTTGGCAGCGGCATCGTGGAACGGGTGTCGGCAAGACACTGCAGAAAGGAAAAGGACATGACTTCTTGGTTGTTTTTGGGAACGGCACTCGCGTCCGCACTGATCGGGGGCGTCTTCTTCGCATTCTCGTCGTTCATCATGCCTGCCCTAGGGCGGATTCCGGCCGAAGAGGCTATCCGCGCCATGAAGCGGATCAACATCGACGTATACCACTGGACATTCATGGGCACGTTCTTCGTCACGCCGCTCGCTTGTATCGGAAGCGCGATCGCGGGCTGGCGCTGGAACGAGGAGGTGGCGCTCTATGCGACCGCGGGTTGCCTCATCTACGGATTCGGCAATTTCGTCGTGACTGCGGTCGGTAACGTGCCACTCAATAGTGCACTTGCCGAAATCGATGAAGACACGGTCGATGCGGAGCGCGAGTGGGCACGATACACCACGGGTTGGACCCGATGGAACCACGTTCGAACCCTCGCCTCGATGCTTGCGGCCGGTGCATTCATCACTGCGCTGAGGGCCATCTGAGAGAAGTATCTGCATGCCGTGTTGGCTGATGTCGGGAGGTTGCCGGGTCCGGGGACTTCATCCTGAAACAAAGACGTCACGGGTCCTATTTCCAGTCTCGGACGAGGGCCGAACGCCGGCCTGAGCTCGTCCATCTCGGATCGGGACGCTTTTCCGAGTTGAGCCTTCGACCAGGATCGACCACACGTAAGGTCTGAGAAGCACAACCCAACGAGAGGACCCCATGACCGTAGACCCGAACGCGATCGAGTTTCCCACCGAGCTCCAGAGTGACGAAGCCAAGGAGTTCATTCGAGAGGCAGTGGCCCTTTGCAAGCCTGCCGATGTTTACTTCTGTGACGGCTCGGAAGACGAGTACTCGATGCTCTGCTCTCGTCTCGTCGAGGCAGGAACCTTCGTCAAGCTCAATGAGGAGAAGCGCCCCAACTCGTTCGCGGCCTTTTCCGATCCAGCAGACGTAGCCCGGGTCGAGGATCGCACGTTCATCTGCAGCGTTCGAAAAGAGGACGCGGGCCCAACCAACAACTGGATGGATCCCAGGGAAATGAAGAAGACCCTCGCAGGTCTCTTCGAAGGATGCATGGCCGGTCGTACGCTCTACGTGATCCCATTCTGCATGGGCCCCCTCGGCTCCGAGATCTCACAGATCGGAATCGAGCTCTCCGACTCGGCGTATGTCGCCGTCAACATGCGAATCATGACTCGCATGGGCGAAGGCGTGTACCGGTACCTACGTGGGGATCACTTCGTTCGATGTGTACACTCCGTCGGCGCCCCGCTTGCAGAGGCCGAAAAGGACGTTCCTTGGCCGTGCAACAACGAAAACAAATACATCGTTCACTACCCCGAGGAGCGGGCGATTTGGTCCTTTGGAAGCGGATACGGTGGAAACGCGCTGCTCGGCAAGAAGTGCTTCGCGCTTCGGATCGCATCGGTGATGGCACGCGACGAAGGATGGCTTGCCGAGCACATGCTGATTCTCGGGGTCGAGTCGCCGGACGGCGAAAAGACGTACATCGCGGCGGCGCTTCCGAGCGCATGTGGCAAGACCAACCTGGCCATGCTGGTCCCGCCCAAGGCGTTCGCGGACGAAGGTTGGAAGGTGACGACGATCGGGGACGACATCGCCTGGATCAAGCCAGACGAAAGGGGGCGGCTCAGGGCGATCAATCCGGAGGCGGGCTTCTTCGGAGTCGCGCCAGGCACCTCGGAGCAGTCGAACAACAACGCGCTTCAATCCTGCCAGGCGAACAGCATCTTCACGAACTGCGCTCTGACGCCTGACGGGGACGTCTGGTGGGAAGGTCTCACCGAGGAACCGCCGCCGAAGCTCACCGACTGGCGCGGGCAAGAGTGGACACCTGACAGCGGCCGGCCGGCGGCCCACCCGAGGCGAAGGTGCTGGAAGGC
>CBDUCC010000401.1:0-3741 GCA_965365555.1 uncultured Myxococcales bacterium
GTGAGGTCAGGGTCGAGCTCGACGGCTCGCTCGACCGTCTCGACGGCCCGCCCGAGCTCGCCCGACTCGCGCCCGAGGACACAGAGGTTGTTGAAGGCCTCCGCGAATGCCGGGTCGACCTCCGTCGCCCGCCGGTACGCATCGCGGGCAGCCCGCAGGTTGCCGGCCGCCTCGTCGGTGAGTCCGAGGTCCAGCCAGGCGCGAGCATCGTCTTCGTTGTCGGCGATCGCCTGCTCGAAGATGCGCCGTGCTTCGCTCACTTGGCCGTTGACCAAGAGGCGCTCGCCTCGAAGGACATCCTCGCTCGCCTCGGGTCTGCTCGCCGCCTGCTGCGGAGCCACCTTGGGCGGCTCCGCTGGAGAGGACGCGCACGCAAACACGAGCAGCAGCGCGAGCAGCAGCGGGCCGAGCCAGAGTCGGCTCACGACACCTCCGCTCGCGCATGGAGCGCGAGAACCCGCTCGTACAAGACGCGCTGCACCCGCTTGAGCAGGTCGTAGTCGTGGATCTTGTTGCCGTGCTCGTCCGAGACGTAGAAGACGTCGGCAACGCTCTGCCCTTCGGTGTTCACCTTCGAGAGCGCAATGCTCAAATCGAGCTGATGCAGAGTCCTCGCGATTTCGTGCAGTAGCCCTACGCGATCCCGAGTGAAAACGTCGACGACCGTGTAGTGAAGCGATGCGTTGTTGTCGACGCTGATCTGAGTCGGCACCTCGGGACCCGGACGAACCGACCATGGCGGTGGCGTGCTATGCCGAGCAATTAGATCCTGGGTCGAAATACGGTTCGTGATTCGCCTTCTAACGTCGTCCTCGAGCGCGGAAGCGAGGGCCTCGGGGGCAGGCGTGTTGGGGCCTGCACGCACCGAGAAAACGTCGAACGCCTGATCACCGCCTGCCCGTCGCCGCGTGTAGATCTCGGCAGCGAGGATCGTGAGGTCGTACGCGGCGAACACCGCCGTCAGGTCCGCGAGCAATCCCGAGCGGTCCGGACAAACGACGACCACCTCCTCCACGTCGTCGGTGACCCCGGGCCCGACTCTCACAGTCACCGTCCCCTCGTTACGATCACGGGCGATGCGCGCGTGGCGCCGCACGACGTCGACCGGATTCGCTAGAAAGTAGCGGTCGGGCATCTCGTCGATGAAGCTCTGCAGCTCCTCACGTCCGGCGTCGCCGGCAAATCCGACGACTGCTTGGAGCTTCACCTCGAGCACCCTGCCCTCGGTATGGCTTCCGCCCATCTCGATCTCGGCGAGCGTCGAGAGATAGAGATCCTCGAGGGACCGCGCTTTCCAAGAGGTCATGGCCTTCGGGTTGATCGTCGATACGATGGCCACGGTGCACAGAAAAAGATCTCGAAGACGTTCCGGAGTCTCGACGAGCGCCACGACGTCTGCGAGCGCCTGCGGATCGTGGATGTCCCGTTGAGTGGCCCATCGGTAGAGCTCGTTTTGATTCCGCACGAGCCATGCCACGTGCTGCGCGTCGATCGCGCTCAGACCCAAACGAATCGCGATACTCTCCGCCATGCTCGCGCCTGCAGCCTCGTGGTCTCGGCCGCGCATGCGCCCTAGCGAATGGAGGAGAACGGCAAGGAAGAGCGGCAGACGGCGTGGCGCCTCCACGGCGAGCCTCGATGCCAAGGATCGCACGCGACTTTCACCGCGTGTGAGCTCCTGCAGTCGTTCGAGCGCCTTGAGCGCATGGACGTCCGCCGTGTAGACGTGGAAGACGTCGTGATAGACGCGTCCCACCAGCGGATCGAGCTCGGGAATCATCGCACAAACGAGACCGACCTCGTAGAGCGCGCCGATCGCAGTCTCTCCTGGGCCCTCCATCTCATCGATGTTCTTGAGCAAAGACAAAAAGAGCTGTGTAGCTTCTTCGGAGTCCTGTAGACGAAGACGCCATCGCTTGTCCGGAGCGATTCGGGCGATCGCATCGAGCGCCGAATGATCGGGCCGCTTGTTGTAGCGAATCGCCTGATGGTAGAAGCGAAACGCGAGCGCCGGATCGTCGTCGAGGCGCTGCGGGTTCTCGAGGTTGATCGCCCCGTCCGCGAGGATGATGCCGTGAGCGAGCTTTCGAAACGTGGCCGCCCGATTCCGAGGCCGCGCGCGGTCGAGCATGCGCTGGGCAGTCAGCGCGACGATGCGGGCGTGGCGATAGTAGGCCTGCATGAACTGTTCGACCGCCAAACTGACGCCATCGACGAACCCCAGCTCCTGCGCGATGTCTTCTTGATCCGCGAACGTCAGGCGATCCTGTTGACGGCCGGCCCGCAAATGAAGGAGGTTTCGGACGCGCCAAAGCATCTCCCGTGCGGCCTCCAGCTCACGAACTTCCCGGGCCAGAAGCGCACCGGTTCGGACGTAATCCTGTTCGTTCCGCGCTCCCCAGCGAGCCCGGGCTGCCCACTCGGCGACATCCATGTCACGTAGACCGCCGCGACCCTGCTTGACGTCGGGCTCGAGCAGATAGAGGCTCCCACCGAAGCGCCGGTGGCGTGCGGCGGTGTCCTGCTCGAGAGCCGCCAAGAAGTCGGGAAGGTGCGGCTCGAACACCAACTCGCGCGCGCCACGCTCGAGGTCGTCGAGAAGCGACCCGGCACCAGCGACGCGGCGAAAGTCGATCAGCGTGGTCGTGGTGCGGATGTCTTCGCGGGCGAGCTCCAGTGTCTCTCGAATGCTTCGCACCGCATGACCGATGTCGACACCCAGGTCCCAGAGCGGATAGAGAAGACCTTCAGCAAGCGCCGCCACGAAAGGGTCTTCCGAGTCGTCGCAGAGAAATACCACATCGACGTCGCTATTCAGCCCGAGGGTCGAGCGTCCGTATCCGCCGACCGCGACCAGGGCCACTCTGCCCCGGGGCTCCTGGCCGAGCGCCCGTGTCGCAGCATCGGCGGCGCAGTAGAGCGCACTCAGCAGACCGTCGAGGGCGCGCGCATGGGAGCGCGCGGTCATCACCCCGGGATCGCCACGACGCACGGCGTCCTCGAACGCCCGGCGATATCCACCGAGGTATCCACTGCAGGTCTTGCCGAGCGTAGGTGCGAGACCACCCAGATCGACGACAGGGCTGGATCCTTCCGACAACGGTGAGCGAGTATGACCGTCGCTACTTGGGGGGGCAACCTATCGGATCATCGGTCACGAAGGTACGAAGCAATGCCAGTGGCGATCCCGTAGGCGAGCGCATTCTGGTAGCGTGGCGAAGCCAGAGCCCGTGCGTCGGGTTCGTGGCTGAGAAACGACGCCTCGAGCAAGACCGCAGGCATGCGTGCCCCGACGAGGACGTAGAACATCGAACGTCGAACCCCTCGATCGGCCAGACCGGGGAAGACCGCGCGGCCTCCTCTCAACGTGTGTCGCTGGACCTGCGATGCCAGATCCAGCGAGCCGGAAACCTGTCCCTTGCGATGGTGTTTGGCGAGGAGGCTCTGGATGCCCGTCACTTCGGCGACGCGCGTTCCATTCTCTCGAGCGGCGAGACGAAGCGCCTGACGATCGGTGGTCGTATCGAGCACGAACGTCGTGACCCCTCCCCGTCGCACGGGCTCTGCACTCGCGTTGAGGTGAATCGAGACGAAGGCGTCAGCTTCCATGGCGTTGGCCAGCGCCGAGCGCTCTTCGAGCGAGAGGTCCACATCGGACGCGCGGGTGAGCATCACGCGCGCCCTCGGCATGATCTCCAAGAGGCGCTCTGCCGTCAGCTCGGCGAGCCGCAGAGCGAGCCT
>CBDUCC010000402.1:0-3728 GCA_965365555.1 uncultured Myxococcales bacterium
TCCGGCGTGATATGTGCCGGCGGCACGCTCGGCATCCTCATCCCGCCGTCGATCCCGATGATCGTCTACCCGATCGTCAACCAGGGCGCGGTCATCGAGGTCGAGCGGCTCTTCGCGTCCGGGTTTGGACCGGGCTTGGTGATGGGTTCGATCCTGATGGGGTACTCGTTCTATCAGGGCATCCACGACAAGGTCCCGACACAGCCATTCGCCTTCAAGAAGCTCGTGCAAGCCTTTCTCGACGGCTTCTGGGCGCTGATGTTCCCCATCCTGATCCTGGGCGGCATCTACGGCGGCATCTTCAATGCCGTTGAGGCCTCTGCCATCAGCGTGATCTACGCCGTGATCGTCGAGGTCTGGCTCCATCGCGCTCTGAAGCTCAAAGAGGTCCCGGTGATCTTCGGGGAAACCGGTGTCTTCCTGGGCTCGTTCCTCGTCATCATGGTCATGGCTCTGGCGCTCGGCGAGTTCCTCGAGAAAGAGGAAATCCCGGCCCGCATGGTCGAGTGGATCCAGGCCAAGGATCTCGCTTACTGGCAGTTCCTCGTGCTCTTGAACCTGATGTTGCTCGCCGTAGGGATGATGATGGACATCTTGAGCGCGATGTTCGTGTTCGTGCCGCTCCTCGCTCCGATCGCAGCATCGATGGGCGTCGATCCGATGCACTTCGGTATCATCTTCATCGTCAACCTGGAGATCGGCTATCTCACGCCGCCCGTCGGCTTGAACCTCTTCGTGGCCAGCGCGCTCTACGAGAAGGGCCTCGGACACGTCATCCGAAGCGTCGCTCCGTTTGTAGGGCTCATGCTGATCGGCCTCGCAATCATCACCTGGTACCCGCAGGTCTCGATTGGGCTCGGCAACGCGATCATGGGCGGTGATCCGAACCAGATGCTCGACGAGGAGGGCGAAGTCGTAGAAGGCGGCGACTCTGGCGGAATGCCGACCATGGAAGAGATGATGCAAGAAGCCATGGGCGGCGGTGACGACTTCGATGACGACGACGAGGACGAGCCCGACCTGGACGAGGACGGCGAAGCCATCGACGACGAAGAAGCCGACCCCGACGCTCTCGAGTGAGCGCGGCTGCACGCCCCCCGGAGCCGTGATAGGCTCGCTCGCTCGATGGCGTACACCGTTCTCGCTCGTAAGTACCGCCCGCAGAGCTTTGACGACTTGGTCGGTCAAGAGCACGTCGCCCGCACCCTGGGGAACGCGATCGACGCCGATCGTGTTGCGCATGCGTTCTTGTTCACAGGTGTTCGCGGGGTCGGAAAAACCACCACGGCGCGCCTCCTCGCGAAGGCTCTGAACTGCGAGAAGGGCCCGACGCCGACCCCCTGCAACGAATGCGGGCCGTGTGTGGACATCACCGCCGGCATTGATGTCGACGTACAGGAGATCGACGGCGCTTCGAACAACAGCGTCGAAGACGTGCGGCGCCTTCAGGAGTCGCTCCCCTACCGGCCGCAACGGGACCGCTTCAAGATCGTCATCGTCGACGAGGTGCACATGCTCTCGACCGGCGCCTTCAACGCGTTCCTCAAAACGCTCGAGGAGCCACCCGACCACGTGAAGTTCATCTTCGCGACGACTGAGAGCCACAAGGTGCCGGTGACGATTCGCTCCCGCTGTCAGCAATACGACTTCCGTCTGATTCCGCATCGCCTCATTGCGGCGCGCGTCGCTACCATTTTGGATGCCGAGGGGCTTTCCGCCGACGATGAGGCGATCTCCGTCGTCGCTCGTGAAGCCGCCGGATCAATGCGCGACGCCCTCACGCTGCTCGATCAGCTCGTCGCGATCTCCGGCGATCGGATCACGGCAGACACGGTGGCCACCAGCCTCGGAATCGCGGCGCGCGAGGCCCTGTACGACGTGGCCGGGGCCGTGCTCCGAGGCGAGGCCGCCGAGGTCGTACGAGCGGTCGATGGGCTTGCCGAAAAGAGCGTCGACATGCAGCATTTCGCTCGTCAGCTCCTCGAGCTCATGCGCGATCTGGTGGTACTGAAGCTGGATGCGGGAGATCCGGCAGAATGGGTGCCCGAGGAGCGTGAGGCCGCCGAATCCTTGATCGCGGATGTCGACATCTTGGAGCTTCAACGCTCGTTTCGGGCCACCTCGATGGTCATGGAGGAGATGTCGAGGAGCCCGGACCCGAAGCTCATGCTCGAGATGGGCCTCGTACGCGTGGCGACGCGCCCTCCACTTCACTCCGTGGCCGAGCTGCTCGCCAGGATCGAGGCCCTCCAAGAGGGCTCCGGAGGCAGCGGTCGTACGCCCGGCGGCGGGCGGCCACCCCGAGCGAAAGCCCAGGCCTCGAAGAAGACGCCGAAAGCGGAAGCGAACAACCCCGGGCAGGCGAAGAGCAGGCCGCCCGGGCCCGAACCCGCGGTCAACGAGGAGCCTCCTGCCGCGGCGGATCCGAAACAGCCGGTCATGCCGGCCACGAAGCACTCGGGCGGTTTTCAGACGAGCAGCGGCGAAGTGCTGACTCCGATTCGACGCGCGGCGCTCCAAGAGTGGGAGGAGCTCGTTGGCCGCCTCGCACAAGAGCAACCGGCGCTGGCCGCGGTGCTCGAACACGGCGTGCCCAAAGCCGTGAGCCCCGAGCGCATCGTGCTCTCGTTCAAAGACGGATCCTTCTACGGTAGGCAGGCGCAGTCCCCAGAGTCGATCGCGGCGATCGAACGGATGGCTGAAGCCCAGCTTGGCGCGCGTCCCGAAGTCGAGATCCGTTTCGATGCCAAAGCCGAGGGCTCGACAAAGACGGTCGCCGCGGTCGCGGCTCAGCGAAAAGAGGCCGAGCTCGAGGCGAGACGCAAGGCCGCGCTCAATCACCCCCGGGTGCGAGACGCGATCGACGTGTTCCCGGATTCGGCCGGAAAGCTCGACGTACAGATCGAAGCGGACTGAGAGGAAGCAATGAACTTTCGAGGCGGAATGGGTGAACTGATGCGACAAGCCGGACGCATCCAACGCAAAGTCGAAAAGCGTCGCGAAGAGCTCAAGGAAGAAACCTACGAGGCCAGCGCCGGAAACGACGCCGTCACCGCAGTCGCCAATGGTGTTCCAGAGCTCGTGGAGATACGCATCGACTCCGCGCTACTTCAGCAAGAAGATCTCGAAATGGCGCAGGACCTCGTCGTGGCCGCCGCCAACGCCGCACTCACCAAAGCGCGAGAGCATGTCGATGCCGAGATCGAGAAGATCACGGGCGGACTTTCGATACCGGGAATCGCCTAGCCGATGGCACCCAACGACCCCATCGCCTCGTTGATTGGGCTTCTTGCCCGGCTTCCGGGGATCGGGGAGCGGACCGCGGCGCGGCTGGCCTTTCACGTGCTGGAAGGCGATGCCGAGTACGCGGTCGCGCTCGGCAAGGCGTTGAGCACGATTCACGAGGACGTGACGCGTTGCGAGGTCTGCGGGAACTACGGTGCGGAGTCCCGCTGCGCGATCTGCCAAGACCGCCGCCGCGACGAGACGGTCATCTGCGTCATCGCCAAGGTGCCCGACCTGATCGCACTCGAGGCGCTGGGCAGCTTCCGGGGACGGTATCACGTGCTACACGGCTTGCTCGCGCCGCTCGACGGCGTCGGGCCGGACCAGCTTCCCCTCGGTGCGTTGGAACGTCGTATCGAAGATCAAGGCGTTCGGGAGATCATCATCGCCACGCAACACCCCGAGGAAGGCGAGGCTACGGCGCTCTACGTCGCGTATGCGCT
>CBDUCC010000403.1:0-3725 GCA_965365555.1 uncultured Myxococcales bacterium
TCCAGGTGGCATCCGCGATCAACAGGTAAACGAGCTGCATCCCGACGGGCGCCAGCAATGCGACATTGAGCAATCCCACGCCGATCTGCAGAATCACCAGGGAGCCGAGCGCGAGGCCGAGTCCTCGGCGCCGAGAGAACTCGTCCCGCTGAAACACCGCGCTAGCCAGCCACAGAAGGTAGGCCGAACCGAGCACGGCGATGACCGGATGCCAGATCCGCAGGCGAAGAAATACGTGAGATGTCGGCGAAAAGTCTTCGCGAAGCCCTTCGGCCAGGCTCGCTGCCGGGAATAGAGTGTCGCCGAGCGCGGCGACCGCCCCGCTGACCCCGACCAACAGAACCGCCGCGGCGGCCGCGCCGAATGCCCGGCGACCCCAGACCGCCCGCGTAAACCGCACGCCGCCCGGTCGCCAGGCGCTCAACGCCATCCATGTCAGAGCAGCCAGAAGGAGGAAGGTGTTGGTAAGGTGAGCGGCCATCCAGCCGGCACGGGCGGTCGAGGGATTGTCAGCGACCATGCGGAAGAGCACGAGCCCGGCTCCGACCAGGGCCTCGGTCGTCATGAAAAAAAGGCTCCAGCCCGCAGCCGCGCGCGTGGCATGCCCCTGCACGAATAGCCGTCGTGCAACCCCGTACATCAGCAGCGTGCCGATCCAACAGAGGCCGGAGGTGACTCGATGAGTCAGCTCGATCAGCGTCTTGAGGCTCGCGTCGACCGGCAGCGCCACGCCATTGCAAAGGGGCCAGTGATCGCCGCATCCGTCTCCCGAGAGCGAGGCACGGACGAAGGCTCCCCAGAGGACCACACCGAGGGTATAGACCAGGAGCGCAGACGCGGCAGCCGCGAAGCGGTTCGAAGACCTCACCGCGCAACGATGGAGTCGGAGCTAACTCGCGTCAACGATCCGGAAGTGAAGCGCGTGTTCCTCACCGCCCCGCTCGTAGTGGACCACGAGATTCGACGCGCTCCGCAGATCCTCCCAAACGGCCACTGCCTGCTCGGGTCGCTCGATCGAGCGGCCGTTGATGCGGGTGACGGTATCGCCAGGGCGCAGATCGAGCGAGGCGTATGCGGGCTCGCCGGGAAACAGGCTGACGATGCGAAAGCCAGAGAACACCCCCTGATGAAACTCCGGCTTGGTCTCCACGTTCTGGAGGTAGCGCCCGAGGCCCGCGTCGAGCACGGGGAGCAGGTCGGCACGAGCAATGACCCCTGAGGTCACCCGAGGTAGCTCGATGCTGCTCTCGGGTTGCGGCTCTTCTGCTCCCTCCATCGGGGCGTTCTTCTCTTCCCATTCGTCGTCGGGTTGAGCGTTTCGCTCGTTGACCTCGATGTCTTCGTAGCCGGCCGATGTCTCCCAGGTGGAGTCGCCCATCATCTCTCGTTGAAGCTTGCTGTTTTCGCAGCCGATGACCGCGATCATCAGCAGAGCGGCGCAGGGCACAATCAAGTAGCGGCTCATGTGGACTCCCCTCGAAGCTTCATGACCTCCGCCCAGACGGCTTTGGCCACGTGGTCGACGCTTTGGTTCGCATCGATGTGAACCATCGTATCATTCGGAAAGAGTTCGTCGATTTTCCGGTAGAACTTGGCCAACTCGACCTGCAGCTCCGACACCTCGTAGAGCTCCGGGCCACCGGAACGCGTGCCACGACGGGTCGCCGCGACCTCGGGGTCGACGTCGAGCACGAGCGTGAGGTCGGGGCGCCGGGCATGGCGGTTGAGCTCCAGCACCCAACTCGAGACGCCTTCCCGGCCGTCGCTGCTCACCGTCTGATAGGCAACCGAGGAATGATCGTAGCGGTCGCAGATCACGGTAACCCCGTCCTGAAGGTTCGGTACGATCTCCGACTCGAGGTGGTCGAGTCGGTCCGCGGCAAAGAGCGCAGCCATCGTGGCCCATCCCGGGGCACGGGCTCCGTTCGGAGTCGGGACGACGGTGCGACCGGTGAGAATCTGCCGAATCAGGACGCCGACGGGGCCGTCGCTCGGCTCCCTCGTCGCATGAGCGGGAAGACCGTCCTCCCGGAGCCGATCGGCGAGGACCTCAGCCTGTGTGGTCGTCCCGGAGCCATCGATGCCTTCGAGGACGATGAATCGGCCTTCGATCACGGGTTCCCCTTCGCACTGCCGAACTTGAAGGTGGCGCCGAGCTGCCCATAGACGAGCGAGTCACTGCGACCGCCGCCGAAGACGTCTCCGAGAACGCGGCGCCGGTTGCCGGCGACGATTCCCTCGACTTCGAGCCATACGTTCCACTTCTGGGTCACCACGAACTCCAACGATCCGCCGAGGCGGCCGCGCACGATGTTCTGCCGGGAGCTTGTCACAGCGATGCTGCTGTTGCGAGGATCGAAGTCCCAGCGGTCGCTGTTGAAGTCCATCGCCATCCAGATGGACAGAGCACCGCGGGGGGGGAAGTGAAGACTGAAGATCGCGTCGAGGTTGATGAAGAAGTTGTTGGTCGGGCGACGGACACCGAACTGGTCGCGACGTGACGGACCGACTCCGCCCCCAACCTGCAGGTCGCCTCCGAGCGAGAAGTTGCGAGAGACCTTCCATCCCGCTTTGGTGCTGAGCCAGAAGTCCGTCAGGCGTCCGAAGCTGGCGACGTAGATCCCGACATCGAGAAACTTCGTCAACCCGGCGCGCATCCCGAGAGAGGCAAGCCAAGGCCAGCCGGTCGAGATGTCGAGGGTTGCGACGCCGACCGGTATTGGAGCCCCTGCGTGAGTCACCGTGTTGCGAAGCGGGTCTGCGCGCTCTGCTTCCTTGTCCCGCTTGGTCTCGTCGACGGGTGAGACGGCGGGACCGAGGATCACCTGGATCAGCCGAACCCTCGAGGACTTCTGGAGTCTGAGCTGCTCGGTGTGTGTCTGATACCCTTCGGCGCGAATCTCCAGGGTGTGTGAGCCAGCGGGGAGATCGCCTTCCCAGGGAACGGGGCCTCGGGGCTGCCCATCGATGAAGAGCTGTGCTCCGGCGACGTTCGCCTCGATACGAACGGGAACACCGAGCGCATTCAGCTCGGCGTAGACCTCGCAGTTGCGGCCGGGCCCGACCGAACAGGTTCGACGAACCTCGCGAAAGCCTGGCGCCCGAACCACGACGGAATGTGTGCCGACCTCGGCGGGCTCGATGGTCACCGGCGGGCTGCCGTAGTCGACCCCGTCGATCGTGATGTTCGCCTCGGGGACGCTCGCCCGAACGAGAATGCGAGGCACCTCGGTGCTCGGAGTCGTGAACCGAAGAGATACGACGCGCTCGCGACCGGCAATGACCGTGACGCTCTGCTCCACGGGTTCGTATCCGCTCGCGCGCGCCATGACGAGGTGGTCGCCAGGCGTGAGGTCGCCTCGCGCTGCCGGAGCGACACCGATGTCTTCGCCATCCAGACTGATGATGGCACCTGGAACGCTGGCGATGACTCGGAGGCTTCCGCGATCGGGAGCGACTCGGACGGTGGCATCGACGGTCGTCCTTTCGTTGGCCTTGACGACGACGACCTGCGAAAACGCCTGATAGCCTTCGCCCGGACTCTGGATCTCGACGACGTGCTCCCCCTCGCTGAGACCGTCCACGACGAGCGGGGTACCACCTCGCCTCACGCCGTCGATCAAGACCGGAAGGCCGGCCACGTCGGCGCTGACGAGGAGCGAGCCGGTCTTCGGCGCCTGGGGCTGGAGCACAAGCTTCAGAGAGCAGACGAATCGGCAGCCCGG
>CBDUCC010000404.1:0-3725 GCA_965365555.1 uncultured Myxococcales bacterium
CCCTGCCATCCAGGCTTTGGCTCCAAGCTCTTCCAGCGCTCGCTGCATCGGCTCAACCTTGTTGATCTCCAGGTAGCGTTCTACGCCCGCCTCGCCTTGTTCCCAGAGCTTGCCGTAGATCGCCTCCTGCCTGGCGGAAGACATGACCGCTGTGTAGAAGTGCACGTTCAATTCGAGCCGCTCGACGAGCGCATCGGCGAACTTGTACGTCTCCGGAAAGAGATAGCCGGTGTCCACGCATACGATCGGCGTGCGAGGAGCGACCCGATGAATCAGATGAAGCATGACGGCCGAAGTGGCCCCGAAGCTGGTCGACGCGACGAGCCCCTCCCCGTACGCCTCGAAGGCCCACTCGATGAGCTCCTCGGGCGTCGAGGTTCCAAGCACTCGATTCTCTTCCTCGAGGTCGGAATCGACGGATGCGACACGGGCGGCTTCCATGGCAGGGGACTAACTTGACAAGTTTGCTGCGGTTTCGCAATGCGTCCAGTTCACAGGAGCGAACATAGTCGCTTAACCCTAGAAAACACGATGGATTCGACTCCACAAAAGAGGCTGTATTCTTGATTGAAAAAATCAAGAATTATCGAAGCGTCACAAATTCCTCAGCAGAGGTCGGGTGAATTCCCATCGTCGCATCGAAATCGGCCTTCGTTGCGCCGGCTTTCATCGCCACAGCCATGCCTTGGATGATCTCCGCCGCACCGTGCCCGGCCATGTGACAGCCCACCACGCGGTCGTTCGACGCATCGACGACGAGCTTCACGATCGTGTGCTCCTCACGATCCACCATCGTGAGCTTGAGTGGCGTGAACACCGAGGTGTACACGCGGACATCCTGGCAACGGTGCCAGGCTTCCTCTTCGGTGAATCCGACGGTTGCCAGCTCGGGTTGGCAGAACACCGCTGTCGGAATGCCGAGGTAGTCGATCCGATGCGCACCGCTTCCGAAGAACTGGTGCGCGAAGTGCATCCCTTCGGCGATCGCGACAGGAGTGAGCTGCACGTGGTCGATCACGTCTCCGACGGCATGAATTGAAGGAACCGAGCTGGTGAAGTCGTCGTCCACCACGACGCCTCCGCGCGGACCCAACTCGACTCCCAGTTCATCGAGGCCCAGGTCTTGCGTATTCGGGATTCGTCCAATCGCGAAGAGTGGAAGGTCGGATTCGATCGCTTGTCCGTCATCGAGCCTCGCCCGGATGCGATCTCCGTCCGGTACAAGCGACTCGACTCGAGTGTTCAATAGAATCTTCATTCCCTTGGCCTCGAGCTCTCGATGTAGGTGCTCGCGCAAGTCCCGGTCGAAACCGCGAAGGATCTCCTCGCCCCGGTGGACCAACGTCACCTCGACACCGAGCGCATTCAGCACCGAACCCAGCTCGAGCGCGATGTAACCGGCTCCAACCACCATTGCGGTCCGCGGAAGCGACTCGAGCCCGAATACCGCGTCTGATACCTGCGCGTACTCGCTGCCGGTGATCAGAGGGCGTTCGGGGCGCCCTCCGGTTGCGATGAGAATGCGGTCGGCGGTCCGCTCGACTCCGCCGACCTCCACCGCATGCGGGCCCGAGAGCCTCGCTCGGCCACGGATTACCTCGACTCCGGCTCGCTCGAGCAAACGATGATAAATTCCGTTCAGACGCACGATCTCGCGATCCTTGTTTGCCCGGAGCCTGTCCCAGTCGAAGCTGGTTTGGGCGTTCCAGCCGTAGCCGTGCGCGTCCGCGATGTCGTACGCGAAGTGCGACCCGTACACGAACAGCTTCTTCGGAACGCATCCCACGTTCACGCAGGTGCCTCCCATTCGACCGGCTTCCGCCACGGCCACTCGGGCCCCTAGCTCACTAGCGACGCGTGCTGCACGGACTCCTCCCGAACCCGCCCCAACCACGAACAAGTCGTAGTCGTATTCATGCGTCATGAGATCTCCGCCTACCAGCCCGCAAACTCGCGCAGGGCTGCCACCGCGGTCAGCTCCGTGCAACCACCTTGGAGCAACGTCATCGCTCCCTGTTCGGTCACACCGAGGTACAGCTCACGTGCTTCGTCCGGAACGAGCGGGACGAGGCGCTCGTCGACCTGAGCCTTGGCGAGGAGTGCGTTCAACGCGCGCACGAGTGCACGCACGGCAACCGTATCGGCTTCGGCGTCATCGTCGTCTTCATCGGCTACGGCGCTGAAGTGCTCCCCCGAACGCAGCACGATCGGACCTTCATCGCCCCCGATTCGTTGGAGCGACACCTCCCCGATCTCGGGGTTGAGTTGGGCAAGCGTCGTCACGAGCTCCTGTGCCGTCGTGGAGGCATCATCGTTATGGATGAAGAACCGGTCGCTGCTGCGCCGGCGCACCGACACGGACGGGTCCTCCTGGCCAGCGTAGTAGCTCTCGAGAATGTCCATCCGACGAGAGTCGACGCGCGACTGCTCGATCCCGGCCGCAATCGCTCCGAGCTGCTTGAGATCGAGCTCGCAGGCCAAGCCCGCCGCATGCAAGAGTCGAACGAACTCCTCGTCACGGCGCGAGTATGGTGCCTCGTCCTCGTGCGGATGCAGATCCTCGGCCGGCGGCTGCACCGACTGTTTGGCTGACGCGGTCATGACCCCCTCAATTCAGTGTTCCTCATCTAGGAAAAAAGGTCCACTGTTCGCCCGGTCCGGGCCTAGCGTGGGTCTTCTCTGCAGAGCACGAACCAGGCCGACATGGGCTTTCCGCCCCTGGTAGCGCGGCCGATGGCGACGTGTCGAGAGACGCCTCGCAGGACATCCTGCGTTCCGTTGTAGACCACCTTCGAGAGACGCGCCGAGTTTGGGAGGATCGGCGGCCAGTGCTCGGGGCGTCGTGGCGGCACACGCAGATAGTCGACGAGAACCTCTTCCGTTCCGTGGGCGTACGCGACGAAGTAGCCGGGTCCGACGACGCCTTCGATGAAGCTTCCGGCTCGATTGTATCCCCACAGCTCGGCGATCGACGTGTCGTCGGGCCGGACGAACACCTTGGCGAAATGATTGAACGCCGGAAGAGAGTTCTTGCCGTGGTGCACGACTTCCTCCATGGCCGGTCGATCGGCATGGACGATGTCGTCGAGCGTGATCGTACGATGACCCTCGGCAGCCTCGAACAGCCGCGCTTGGTGCGAACGTCCCAGTGAGCGGACCGCATTCACTCGAGCCTCGTGTTCGAGAGAGTCGAGATAGTCCTCGATGACACGCAGGTCGGTCGTCTCACCAGTTAGAAGAGCCCGCAGCTCCGTCATGCACGAGCCTCTAGGCGAACTCCCCACTGCGAGCAACTACCCGCGCCGTGCGTGGCCGCGGAGCCCCGCGAGACGACTGGTGTCGACCTTCAACGAAAGCAGCAGCGTAAACAGGCGGCGCGAAGTCTCGAGGTCGAACCCGTACTGCCGAAACGCTCTCTTCAAGACTCGGCCCGCACGGTCGTGCGTCACCTTCTTGGCCATGTCCAGCGCTTCCATTTGGTTTAGGCTGTCGGCGTCCGTGATCTGACGGACGACGTCGAGGTACTCGTCGATGTGGCGGGAAAGCGCTGCGTGCTCGACCCGTACCGTTCCGATCGATTCACCATCCTCGGTCAGAAGCTCGAGATCGAAATGCTCCTCCGCCACCTCAACTCGAAGAGTGGCTTGGTGGTCGACCTTGCAGGCGGCACCCTCGACAAGTTCGCGGATCGTGGCTTCCCATTCGGTGCGCTGGGCATCGGAACC
>CBDUCC010000405.1:0-3716 GCA_965365555.1 uncultured Myxococcales bacterium
CGAGCCCGAGCCCCAGGCCGAGCCCGTGAAAGCCGCGGTCGAAGCGCCGGTGCGCGAACCTTTCGCCGCCGAGCTGGAGATCCCGGACGACGAGGACCTCGAGCCCGAACCGGAGCCCGCCGAGCCGTCTCGAGCAGAAAGGAAGGCCTCCGGCGCGCCATCCACGAACCCCGCGAACTGGGTGTGCGAGGGAACGATCAATGCGGCCGCCGTTCGATCCGTGATCGAGGGCGAACCGAGCAAGCAGGTCCAGACCTGCTATGAGCGAGGGCTCAAGAACAACAATCTTCTCCAGGGGTCGATGGACGTCGAGCTGACGATCGGCTCGGCGGGCGCGGTGCGAGCCGTCGTGGTCCGCGGCACCCTCCGCGATCGCACGGTCTACTCTTGCGTGAAGCGCGTCGCCCGCACCTGGAAGTTCCCTGCGCCCAGAGGCGGCTGCGTCCGAATCAACGCACCCTTTCAAATGACGCCGAAGCTGTAGCCTCGGTCAGGAGTTCGCGAACCGTAGGGCGTCCTCGACGTCCGCTACGCTCCCGATGAAGACCGGGGTTCGCTGATGGAGGTCTTTCGGCTCGATGTCGAGAATGGGTTGTGTTCCGTCCGATGCAGCGCCGCCGGCCGCTTCGACCAAGAAGGCCATCGGTGACGCTTCGTAGAGCAGCCTCAGCTTACCTTTCTTGTTCTTCACGTCCGGCGGGTAGACGAAGATGCCGCCGCGTAGGAGCGTGCGGTGCAAGTCGGCGACCATCGCTCCGATGTAGCGCAAGCGGTAGGGCTTCTTGTTCTCCCCCGGGGCCTTGATCCAATCGACCCATCGCTGCGTTCCTTCGGACCAGTTGTGGTAGTTGCCTTCGTTGATCGAATAGATGCCGCCGCGCTCCGGGATCCGGATGTTCGGATGCGACAAGAAGAACTCGCCCACGCCTGGGTCGTAGGTGAACCCGTCCACCTGGTCACCCGTCGAATAGACGAGCATGTTGGACGAGCCGTAGACCACATACCCTGCGGCGACGATGTCACGGCCCTTTTGGAGAAGGTCCCTGAGCGAGCCCTGCTCACCGTCCTTGGTCACCCGTCGGTGAATCGAGAAGATCGTTCCGATCGACGCGTTGATGTCGATGTTGCCTGAGCCATCGAGCGGGTCGAACTGCAGCACGTACTTGCCCTGCGGATACTGCGCGGGGATCAGGATCGGCTCCTCGACCTCCTCGCTCCCCATCACACAGCAGTGGCCTCCCGCCTCGACCGTGTGGACGATCGCACTGTTCGCAAACTCGTCGAGCTTCTGCACCTGCTCGCCCTGTACGTTGGTCGTGCCGGTGAGCCCGAGGATGTCGGAGAGTCCGGCGCGGCTCACCCGGCTGCCGATGATCTTTGCCGCAAGGCTGATCTGCTGGAAAAGCCCAGTGAAATCGCCGGTTGCCTCCGGCATTCGGCGCTGTCGGTCGAGCAGATGTCGTTCCAGGGTGGTTCCGATTGGGCTCTCTTGGACGGGGCCGATCGATACTGCACGACTCATGTCTGGGGGCATACCAGAGCCCTCTCAGCGGCGCTACCACCCCCCAAACGAGGGTATCTATCCGCAGTTGTGATATTGTAAACTTACCGTAGAGGGGAATAGGTGACGAACTTCCGCAATTGGCTCGAGAAGGCCCAAGCGCACCGATCGGGAATTCCCCGGATCCGCGGGCTGAAGGGACTGCCCGGCGTCTTGTCGCGCGGCGAGCTGAGCGTGGTCTACCAGCCGATCGTGTCCTTCGACACGATGGAGCCCTTTGCGTACGAGGCACTGGTTCGCAGCGATTCGCCCCACTGGACGACGCCGCCCAAGCTGTTCGAGGAGGCGATCAAATCACGCTGTGTAGGAGCACTCGGTCGCGCGATCCGAGAGATCGCCACGACGAACTGCACCGACATGCCGCTCTTTCTCAACGTGCACCCGAACGAGTTCGACGAGTCCTGGCTGGTCCAGCCCGACGATCCGATCTTCACGCACGACCAGCCGATCTATCTGGAGGTCACGGAGTCCGTACCCTTGAGTCACTTCGCATACTGCCACAGCGTCCTCCGAGAGATCCGAGGCAAGGGTGTTTCACTGGCGGTGGATGATCTGGGAGCCGGCTACTCGAACTTGAAGTACATCGTCGATCTCAAGCCGGAGATCGTGAAGCTCGACCGAACCTTGATCGCCGACCTCGCCGATGATCGGCGCGCGCAGGTGCTCGTTCGGCACATCGTCCGTTTGTGCCAGGAGCTCGGCGCACTCGTCGTGGCCGAGGGGATCGAGCAAGAAACCGAGATGAAAGTCGTCATCGACTGCGGTGCCCACTACGGGCAAGGCTACTACTTCGCCCGTCCCGCCTATCCGGCTCCTGGCGTCAGTGCGACGCCACGTGCGATCCTCAGTCGCGGAGCCTGAGTGAATCTCAGAACGGCACCGACTGAAAGCTCACATCGCCGCCCTCATGCCCTTGGATCTCGAGCACGGCGGTGACTCGCGGTCCTCCGGGGCCGCGCTGCGTTGCAACCACCAAGTCGATCGCGCCGCCGATGAGCTGTGCGACCGAAGCCCGGTCGGCGCCACCGCAGGTTGCGGCGAGCAGCAGTGCTTCGATCGCATCCTTGGCGCTCCAACAATGAACACCGAGCAGGTGACCGGGCTCGCGGCCGAGCACGGCGGTCAGCGCGTCCAGCGTCGAGCTGCCGCTGAGGTCATTGATGATCAAGTGCTCGGAACGCAGACGGGTCCCGTGGAGGATCGCGTCCTCGAGTGAGATCCCAGAGTCGGCCGCTGCAATCGAGACCACGCTTTCCCGATCGATGTCGAGATTCGGGATCGCCTCGACTGCGACCGAGCTTTCGGTCTCCGGGAGCTCCTGGGCCAGAGCGCTCATCACTTCGGTCACGCCGGAGCCCCGGGAGCCGGCGACGACGATGTTGCGGCACTCCGCCACCGCTTTGGCGAGATGCGTCGCCGCCTCGGCGCTCATCCATCCGGCCTCGGCCAGCTCATCGAGTGTTCGTGAAGGGCTCATCGCGAGCTCGATCACGGGGCCGCGCGACACCAGAGGCGGCTGGAGAATCGTCACTCGCGGGCCGAAGGCCAACCTTCCGTACAGCGCCGGCTGACCCCCGAGGCTTCGGCCGCTCTGAGCCGCTAGGCGTCGTGCCACTCGGTGCAGGGCCTCGGGCGAGGAGAAGGCGAACTCCGAGGCTTCCAGCCCGGCGCCTTTGTCGACGAAGAGGTGCTCGTGTCCGTTGATCAGGATCGCGCGGATCTCTTCGTTCGACAGCAGGTCGTCCAGTGCGCCGAGTCCAACCGCTTCGTGCAATGCGACGTGCGCCACCTGCCGCATGTCGACGTTCTCATCGATACGCCCTTCGGTCTGCATGACCAAGAACGTCTCCGCGATGGCCGCGCGGGTTGCAGACCAGCGCTCTTGGTTCGCCATCGCCTCTGGATCGGCCACTTCGATGTCGATGCGTTCCGCCAGCCGTTTCAGGAGCGCCGGAAGCGGATCCCCAGCGACCTCGGACTGTGGCGCCTCGGGTGCGTCGGTCGCGCGCTCCTCGATCTTTGGCGGCAGGCTCGTATCGGGTACGTCCTCGGACCTCGGCGCGCGGGAGTCGGCCATGACGGGCCGCCTCGGCGGGAGTGGCTGCCGCGCGGGGATCGAGCTGTCCGGAGGCTCCGCCGACTTCGGTGGAAGTGG
>CBDUCC010000406.1:0-3710 GCA_965365555.1 uncultured Myxococcales bacterium
CCGGGAGCATCTGCTCCGCGTCCTCGATCACCTCGGACGGGATCCCGTATCGACGCGCTACCTCGAGGGCGTTGGAGCTCCCCGGGACACCCATCTTCATTCGAAAAGTCGGGGCCATTCGCTCGAAATCGAACCCCACCGACGCGTTGTGCATTTCGTCTCGTTCCGCCGCGAGCGCCTTGAGCGCTTGGTAGTGCGTTGTAACGGCAACCGCCGCGCCCCGTGAGACGAGGGTCTTGACGACCGAGCACGCGAGGGTGGCTCCGGCTTCTGGGTCCGTCGCGCCGGCAAGCTCGTCGAGGAGCACGAGCACCCGCTCCCCAGCCTGCTCGAGCACTGCTTGCAGCGTGACCAGGTGTGCGGAGAACGTCGAGAGGTTCCGTGCCAGGCTCTGCTCATCGCCGACGGCCGCAAGCACTGGAGAGAAGAAGCCGCAGCGGCTTCCTTCTTCGGCCGGCACCGCAAGACCGGCCCGTGTCATCAGTGCCGCGAGCCCGAGTACCTTGAGAGCGACCGTCTTGCCGCCGGCGTTCGGTCCCGAGATGACGAGCGCCTCTCCGCCACGAAGCGAAAGATCGTTCGGCACGACGTCGCCCTCGCGCATCACCAGCAGCGGATGGCGTGCCCCCTTCAAGTCGATGCACGGCTCTTCGCAGAGCTCGACGAAACGCGCCCGCAGATCGACCGCGAGTTTCGCACTCGCATTTCGAACGTCCGCCAGATTCAACGCATCGGCGGCCGCGGCCAGCTGTGCCACGTATTGACGGACCAGGTCGGAGAGCGCCGCCAAGATCTTCCGCTCCTCCCGCTCGAGCTCGGCCTGCGCCATCTTGAGACGGTTGCCGCGCTCGACGAGCTCCCGTGGCTCCACGAAAATCGTGGCGCCGCTCGAGCTCGATCCATGGACGATCCCGTGAAAGCGCTCGTGCGCATCCGAGCGCACCGGCAGCACGTAGCGGCCCTCCCGAATCGTGTAGAAAGAGTCCTGAAGGATCGCGCTCCGCTTGAGAATGATGTCCTCGAGCTTTCGGACGATACGGCCTCTGAGATTACCCACATCTTCTCGAACCCGTGAGAGCTCGGGACTACCGGAGTCCAGGAGCGCGCCGTCGTCTCCAATCGAGAGCGAGAGCTCGTCCTCCAGCTCTTCGAGGGTCGGGTCGATTGCGCACGCGCGGTGAAGGAACGGAACGCGCTCCTTGCGCTGGGCGAGGAAACGACGAAGGGACGATGCAGCCCGCGCGGTCAGACGGATGTCGCGAAGCGCTCCGCCGTCGAGCACGCCTTCACGCTCGAGGTGACGGAGCGACGCCGCGATGTCACAGATGTCCACCAGGGGAATGGGCTCGTCCCGCTCGAGCAGGATCCAGGCTTCTCGAGACTCTTCGAGTGTTCTCGCAGCACCTTCGTAGCTCGTTGCCACGGGAAGCACGAGGCTCTCTCGAAGCGGCCCTTGGCATCGCTCGGCGACCGCACTCTCGACTTGGTCCCACTCCAGGTCCGCGAGCGTCTTTTGCTCGGTCTCATTCACTGCGCCCACTCGGGCACTTTGAGATCGGAGCTTCGCGGCGCGGTTCGCCGCGGACGGCTCGATGGCCGGACACCGGAGGTCGACGCCGTTGCCGGCTTTTTGGGCGCCACGAGCTCGATCAGGACGGTTTGCTCTTCGGTCGGCGTTAGCGCCAAGCGTCCCCTTCGTCGACCGCGGCGCGCCCTCAGCACGACGGTGTCACCCGGCGTGGTTTCGAGAGTGCATGGGGTCGACTCACAGGCCGTAGAACCGTCACCGAACAGCAACGAGGCTCCGGTGGGGTCGGTCGCGACGTGAACGCGGACGAGGTTCGGCCCGTCGGTGGGCACCGCACTCAGGTCTTGGTCCACCGAGGTACGCTCGGCGGCCACTGAGGCCGAGGCTCGGGGATCGCCGCTTTGTGCAAGCTGCGTTCCTTCCACAGAGACCGCTGCGTCCCCCTGCCCTGAGCTCGAATCGAGCGCCACCCACGCGATGACTCCGAGCGCGACCGCGAGGCTCGCCGCCCAGAACAGCTTCGGCCTACGTCGCCGCGGCACCGAATCGAGGTAGCTCAGCGAGGTTTCGGACCGCACCTCGACTGGCGCCTGGGCCGTCGCGGGGCTCACGCGTCCTTCGAGCGCTGCCTGGAGTGCTTCGGCCAACTCCGCGCAGTCTCTGTAGCGTTGGTCGCGGTCTTTCGCGAGCGCCTTGCGGATCACCATCTCGAGCTCGGCGCTCAGCTCGACATGAGGATGGATCTCTCGAATCGGCGGAAGCTCCGCGAAGAGGTGCTGCGTGAGCACAGCCATGAAGGTGTCTCCCTCGAACGGCACTCGCCCCGAGACACACTCGTACAAGATGATGCCGAGCGCGTACACGTCGACTCTGTGATCGAGATCTTTGCCGGCCGCCTGCTCGGGCGACATGTACTCGGGGGTCCCGAAGATCATCCCCGTCTTCGTCAGCTTTCGGCCCGGCGCGCCATCGGTTTCGATGTCGCTCATCTTTGCGATGCCGAAGTCCACGATCTTGACGAAATCCGACACCCCATCACGAGTCGTGAGAAACACATTCTCCGGCTTGATGTCGCGATGGACGATGCCCTTGGCATGAGCTGCGGACAGTGCCCTGCAGCACTGAAGCACGATCTCTGCGGCGCGCCGCGGCTCGACCGTGGACTCCCGACCGAGGAGGTTCGCGAGGTCCTCGCCATCGAGGAACTCCATCACGAAGTAGCTCGCCCCGCGAGTCGTCTCACCGAAGTCCGAAATGTCCACGATGTTCTCGTGACCAATCCGGGAGGCGCTCTTGGCCTCCTGGCGAAAGCGCGCGACGACCTCCGGCCGCCGAGACAGGTCATCTCGGAGCACCTTGATCGCAACCTTCTTGTCGATGTCTCGGTGGGTTCCCTCGTACACCAAACCCATGCCGCCTTCGCCGATCCGACGCTGAACGAGGTATCGACCGGCGAGCACCATTCCGAGCAGCGGGTCATCCGGATCGAGCGGACTGACGCTCATCTGGGACGTCGTCACGAGCCGGGTCGCGTCCACGGGGCAAAACACCTCGCCGCCACCGTAGTCGGCTCTGCATGCAGGACATACCTTCATGACGACAAATTGCGAGCTAGCTCCCCAAAATCACGGTAGCATCGCGCTTCTCGCAGGGTCAACGAAGGCACGCCGTTTCGCCGCCCCGTTGCGAAGCGAAACGAGCTTTGATAGGCGCAGGCCGTGGGACCCACCGTACGATTGCTCGACGATACCTTGGTGGACCAGATCGCGGCCGGCGAGGTGATCGAGCGTCCTGCGAATCTCGTGAAGGAGCTCCTCGAGAACGCGGTCGACGCAGGCGCCGGCGCGATTACCGTGGCAGTGGAAGACGGGGGCCGAAGTCAGGTGCGGGTCGCCGACGACGGAATCGGGATGTCCGAACAGGACGCGAGGCTCGCGATCGAGCGGCACGCGACGAGCAAGATCCGGAGCTTCGAGGACCTGCTCAAGGTCCGGACCCTCGGCTTTCGAGGTGAGGCGCTCCCGGCGATCGGCTCGGTCTCCCGAATGACGATCACGACCCGTCCGAGAGCTGCGCAGGAAGGCACGCGCGTTCAGGTCGAAGGCGGAAATCTTCTGAGTGTGTCGCCTGTCGGCTGCCCGCGGGGAACGATCGTCGAGGTGGCAGACCTTTTCTACAACGT
>CBDUCC010000407.1:0-3705 GCA_965365555.1 uncultured Myxococcales bacterium
GCTGTACGTCGCTGTGGTAGCCTCCATGAATGACGCGATTCCTCGCAGCCTGCCGCTTTCTCCTCGTCATCCCAGTGATCGGATGTGTGATCCTGACCGCAGCAGTGGTTGTCATGGGCATGGGCCGCATCGTCACCGCAGGGGCGACGCTTCTGCGTTCGGGTGACTTCTCGGCGAAAGCCGCCAAGACGACGTCGCTTGCCGTCATCGAGGTCATCGACCTGTTCCTCGTCGGGACGGTCGCGTACATCGCTGCCATAGGGCTCTACAAGCTGTTCATCCGCGATGCAGAGACCACGCTTCCGATGAGCTCGAAGATCAATACATTGAAAGATCTCGAGGACAAAATCATCGGCGTGATCGTGGCCGCCCTGGCCGTGGCCTTTCTCGGCCAAGCCGCCGGGGCAGATACACCCGAGGCACTTTTGAACTATGGCGGGGGGATCGCCTTGGTCATCGCCGCGCTCGCCTTCTTCACCCGTTACGAATCGAAGCAAGTCGAGCCCGGCGACGATTAGTGGCCTACGCCGCCCTGCTTGGTGAGCTCGTCCAAGACCTGCATGGCCTTGTACGCCTTGAGTGACCTGTAGTCGATACCTGCGGCACTGAGGCTGGCGCCCTCTTGGAACGGGTACGGCGGTATCGTCTGGAGGAACTCCGCGATCTTTTGCTGGATCGGAACGAAGAGCCACATGTTGTCCGCGTACCAGCGCATGTACCCCATCTCCGCCTCGTGGGGCATCTTCTCGTAGGGATCCTCACGCAGGTTGACGATCAAGGGCCAGTTCGTCGGCAGGCGCGTGCCCGTGGCGATGTTGCCGTCGATTGTAGCGAAGTGAACCTTCCAGTCGTTCCACCGGACCGCGTTGAGCTCGCCGCCCTGGCCGAAGTAGTAGATCGAGTCGCGGGGGCCCTTTTCGACCTCGCCCTTGAAGAAGGGCCCGAAGTCGTGGCCATCGAGATGGATCTTCCACTGCTTGCCATTGGCACGGCAGCCCTTCTTGCACTCGTCGACGATGCCCGGAACACCGGCTGCCGCGAGCAAGGTCGGTAGCCAGTCCTCGTGAGACATCATCTCGTTGTAGATCACGCCCGGGTCGACGACGCCCGGCCAGCGCACGATGGCTGGCACCCGCATGCCACCCTCCCACGTCGTGCCCTTCTCGCCGTGGAACGGCGTGATGCCGCCGTCCGGCCAGCTCACCGTCTCGGCGCCGTTGTCGGTGCTGTAAACCACGATGGTGTTGTCGGCGATGCCGAGCTCGTTGAGCTTGTCGAGTACGCGACCGACGTGGCCGTCGTGCTCCACCATGCCGTCCGGATAGAGTCCGATCCCAGTGACGCCCTGCGACTCTTTCTTGAGGCGCGTCCAAATGTGCATGCGGGTCGTGCTCATCCAGACGAAGAACGGCTTGCCGTCTTCGTGAGCACGTTCGATGAAGTCGATGCCGGCTCCGAGAAACTCCTCGTCCGCCGTTTCCATACGCTTGCGCGTAAGCGGCCCCGTGTCTTCGATTTTGCCGTCGGCGTACGACTTGATGACGCCGCGCGGGCCGAACTTCTCGTGGAACGCCGGATCCTTCGGGTAGTGGTACGTCTCCGGCTCTTCCTCCGCGTTGAGATGGTAGAGGTTGCCGAAGAACTCATCGAAGCCGTGTTTCGTCGGCAGATGCTTGTCTTGGTCGCCCAGGTGGTTCTTGCCGAACTGGCCGCTCACGTATCCTTGATCTTTCAACAAGTCCGCAATCGTCGGCGCCCAGTCGGGAATGCCGTGGTCCGAACCCGGCATGCCGATGGTGAGGAGCCCGGTTCGGAACGGGTGCTGGCCAAGAATGAACGACGCGCGCCCTGCGGTGCAGCTCTGCTGCGCGTAGAAGTGCGTGAACATGCCCCCCTCGGCTGCGAGGCGATCGATGTTGGGCGTGAGGTAGCCCATCATGCCGTGGTTGTAGGCGCTGATGTTGTGCACGCCGACGTCATCACCCCAGATGACGAGGATGTTGGGCTTGTCGCCGACCTTCGCGCCCGGACTGATGTCCGGCTTGCGCTCGTCGCCCTTCGCCGCGCGGGGTGTTCCGATGCGCTTCATCGTCGGGGCGGCGGCCACTGAGGTCAGCACAAACGTTTCTTCCGCAGGGGCCTCTTCGGGGGCCGTAGGTTCGGCATCCTTCGTGCAAGCGCCAAACGAAAGGAAGGTCAGAGCGGCCAATAGATTCATCGCGATTCGGGACACAGATTCGGTTCCTTTCTGGGAAGAGGTCGCAGAATACAATTCTGATTTTCCTGCCGTCAATCACCGGAAAGAAGAAGAAGAATCTGTCCGAACTTGTGACGAAAAGGGGATAGGTTTGTGTCGGAACCGCCCGTCGCGGGTGCCCCTTGACGCTTCCGATGAGGATCGTGTTCTTATCGGGCGGTCGTGGGTAGGAGCCTTGCCGGGATGCGGTGCAGATGGTGGAGTGTTGGGCTCTTTGCGCTGAGTCTGCTCGCCTCGAGGGCCGCCCACGGGCAGAAGGACGAGAGCACGACGACGCTAGTCGCTGATACGCCCGCGGAGGCCTCGGTCCCCGTCGTCGAAGTGCAGCGGGCGCTCTCCACCGCGAAGCGGCAACTCGAGGCTGGGTCAGTGGGGATCACCCTCGGCTTCGCCGACGACTCCGATTGGATCGGGACCACCTCAGGCGAGTGGGTCCGGGGCAAGATCGACTGGATGCGCGACGACAACATGGAATTCGACAGTGATGAGTTCGGGGCCCTCGAGATCAACATGCGAGAGGTCGCGGGGGTGCACGCCGCCAGTGTCAACACCTACGTGTTCGACGATCGCTCCGCCTTGGTGGGCCCCGCCATGCTCACGACCACCCAGATCGCCGTTCAAACGGAAAGCGGAGTGGTAGTCCGACCGCGAAGCAAGCTCTCGCGAATCATCGAGGGCGGCGCTCGGGAGCTCGACAACTGGTCCTTCGACCTCGACCTGGGCCTCGGCTTAAACCGCGGGAACAGCAACCAGGTCGACTTGAACATGCGGGTCGATTTGACGCGAGAGGACCGCCGCACGCTGAGCGAGCTCGGCTATTTCTTGAACTTGGGTTATGCCGACCGCGCGTTGAACGTCGCCCGACACGTGGTTGCGTTCCGAAATCGCGTGTGGCTCAGCCGTCTATGGTTCGTGGAGCCCATCGTCGGGCAGCTCCTGAGTGACCGATTTCAAGATATCCGCTTTCGCGCACAGCCCGCCGCAGCGGGAGGCGTTCGTTTCCTCCGCGTTCCAAGCAAAGCATTGTGGGACCTCGCAGTTGGCTTTGGCTACCAGTACAACCGTCTTCTCGATCCCGCCCCGGGGGTCGAGAACCCTGCGAACGACGGCCTGACACGATTCGAGACCCGCGCTCGGTTCGATTTCACGCCAGACGTCTACCTCACCTTCATGTGGGTCACCAACCTCACCTTCACCACGCTCGGCAACACCAACCACACCGGCTTCGCCGAGCCCTTCTTCGAGGTGACCAACATCCTCGGTCTCCAGGCTTCGTTCCTCTACCTGCGCACCGAAGAGCCGCGCCAGCGCGCGAACGACACCGTGCCGGTAAAGAACGACTACTTCTTTACGCTGGGCGTCTCCCTCACGCTTGGCTGAGCGTCTCTTATCAGTGGAGGCGGTGGGAATCGAACCCACGTCCGGAAACGGTCCAGAATGGCGTCTAC
>CBDUCC010000408.1:0-3686 GCA_965365555.1 uncultured Myxococcales bacterium
ATCTACGAAGCGACCTGCACGGTCGAGTACAATCCATCCCCCTCGAAGCCGCTCGGTGGTAGCGTCGATGACGTCGCGGACCCGATTGGCAGCTACTGGGCCACAAGAGAGTTCTTTCAGACCCAGAATCTCGTCATTGCAAGCCGCGAGATCGCCGAGCGGGTTGTTCGACGCCTAGGGCTGCACGAAGACCCGACGTATTTGCCGCAGGACGACGACCCGGTGGGTGAGACAGGGAACGTCGAGGCATCGGCTCTCGCAGTTCAATCGCGCCTCACCGTCGAGCCCGTCCCAGAGACGAGAATCGTTCGGGTGCACGTGCGCGACGTGAAGCCCGAGCGGGCGAAGCTCATCGCCGATGCGGTCGCCCAAGCCTACGTCGACAAGACGCTTGAAGACCGACTCGCATCGACAGATCGGGCACGGGATTGGTTGGAAAACCAGCTCGCGACACTGCGCACCGAGCTCGACGAGGCCGAGCTCGCCCTTCATAACTTCAAGAAGGGGCATAACGTGCTGTCCGTATCCATGGAGGACCGGCAGAATTTGGTCGCGAGCGACATCCGGGCCACGAATGACAAGCTCACCGAAACCCGCAACCGGCGTATTGAGCTGGAAGCGCGCGCGCGGCGCCTGAAAGCTTCTCTTAGCAGGAGCCTCGAGCAAATCGACCCGACCTTGATGGATGCGGATGCGGCGCTGGGCGAGCTTATACTGGATCTTCGAAGTAAGACTCAGGAACGCGACGCGCTTGCTGTGAAGTACGGGGATGAGCATCCTGCCATGAAGCGACTCAACCAGGAGATCGGGGTGCTCGAAGGACAGGCGATGCGGGAAAGAGATGCCCTGATCGAGTCGGCCGAGGACGATGTCGAGCAGATCAAGGCGGTCGAAGCGGGGCTTCGCACGGCCGCGGGTCAAGCTCACTCCGCAGGTCTCAACCTGAATTTGCGAGAAATCGAATATCGGCGCCTCAATCACGAACGCGACAACAAAGCGAAGCTCTACGAGGTCGTCCTCCAGCGTCTGACGGAGACCGACATCACCCGAATGCTCAGAACGACGTACGTTAGAGTGCTCGATCGCGCGCTAGTCCCGGGTGAACCGGTCAGCCCGAGCGTCACGAAAAACCTAGTAGCCTCGCTGCTCGCCGGCCTGCTCCTCGGGCTCGCCGCCGCATTCGTAATGAGCCGTCTCGACCGAACCATCCGGTCGGTGGAATCGGTCGAAGCGATGGGTATCGAGGTCCTCGGCGTCATTCCTCATCTGGGGCCAAGCGTGACGTCAGGGAGCACGAAGCGAAGCAAGGCGATCGATTCGGTTCCCGAGAAGACCGATCCTCTAATCGCCTTGGACGCACCCATGTCTCCGGCGGCAGAGACCTTCCGAATGATCCGCACGAACCTGACGTTCATGTCGCACGAAACCCCTTTGCGCAGCGCCGTGATCACCAGTGCGATGCCGCTCGAAGGAAAAACCACCATCGCCAGCAACTTGGCCGTGACGCTCGCGCAGTTCGGTCGTTCGGTCCTGCTCGTCGACTCCGATTTGCGTCGACCGAGGCTTCACCGGGTATTCGGCGTCCGGAACGACACCGGTCTCAGCACCTTGGTGAGTGGGGCCTCGGGCCGGAGCGAGTCAATTCGACCGACGGAGGTCGAAGGTTTGAGCCTCCTCACCTCGGGCCCAATCCCCCACAACCCTTCCGAGCTCCTGCACTCCGACGCCTTCGTTCGGGTGAAGGATGAGCTCCTGAGCCATTACGACTACGTACTGTTCGACAGCCCGCCGATGGGTGCCGTGACGGACGCCGCCATTCTCGCGCCCCAGGTCGACGGCGTGATCCTGGTCGTGAGAGCAGGCAGTAGCACGGTCCACTCGGTCGCTGGCGCCAAGAAGCGGCTCCTCGGTGTCTCCGGACGCCTTCTCGGCGCGATCATGAACGACGCAGATCTGCGGGTGAAGGGGTATCGCTACGGAGCGGGCGCGTACGCTTACGCGGACGGATACCAGCCGGTCAGAGAAGGCGCCGACGCCGCCTAGCGGGTCACGCGCCGAGCAGCCCCAACGAGCGGAGCGCAGCCTCGAAACGTGCCTCCCGGGCCATCGATGCGACCTGGAGGAGCGCTCGATCGCGCATCCAACGAGAGCGCTCGTCGTTCGATGCCGCCTCGAGAAGCTCGCTGAACCCAGCACCAGCGACCCCTTCAGAGAGGCGAGTGTAACAGCCATGCAAGGCAAGGTGCGTGCGCGGATCCAGCGGCTCGGCATCCGCCAGCGTGGCGAGCGTCACCAGCTGAGAACTGAGGTCCGCAACGAGAGCCACGGCCGTCTTCGTACGCCGGGCCCAGCCGATGAGGTACGCGAGGGTCGCCGCGACGACGTGGATGTCTTCGATCGTGCGAAACGGCTTCAGGTACCGGAGGTAGCCGTCTCCGGGGAGTCGCTCCTCGGGCCGAACCTCGACGCCGACGAGCTCGAGCCGCGCGTGGGCGACCTCAGGCACGAACTTCGTCGGCGGGAGCTCCTCGACGTGAATCCCGTCTCGGTCCGAAGGCAGGCGTAGGACCGTGAGATCCGGCCGTCCGTCCGGCTTGTTGCCGACACGGGCGACGACCAGGAGCGTCTTTGCGAGGGTGCCGAAGGTGACGAAGGATTTCTCGCCACTGAGCCGATAGCCCGCAGCGTCCGGCTCGAGCGTGGCCGCGATCGCGCGCGGACCGTTGCCGCCCCTCTCGGTTGCGCAGAGGGCACAGGGAAGCCCAACACCTGGAACGAGCCGTGCGAGGGCGGCCAGGTAACCGACTCCGAACGCCTGACCGAGACGGTCGGCCTGGGCCGCAACGTCGACGGCGGCTTGCATCGGCGAGCGTCCTCGGGCTCGCGCTCCGGCGTACGCGGCCAAGGCCTCCGGCAAGCTCTGCCAGTTCGGCTCGTCGGGACTTCGATTGAGCAGATCGAGCATCAACAGGGGCGCCGAGGACATGACGCAAAGCTAGCACTGTCTCGTTGACGGCGGCTTCAAAGCCCGGGATAACTCCACTCCCGACCGGGCCCGAAGCGCCTTGTCGAAGTACGAGCAAGCACCATACAGGAGGAAAAGGAGCACCCATGGCAGACCTCAAGGGCAGCAAGACCCACGACAACCTCAAGGCAGCATTTGCCGGCGAATCGCAGGCGAACCGTCGCTACCTCTACTTCGCCAAAGTCGCCGACGTCGAAGGCTACCCCGAGGTGGCGGGCAACTTCCGCGAGACCGCGGAAGGCGAAACCGGCCACGCGCACGGACACCTCGACTACCTCAAGAAGGTTGGCGACCCGGCCACCGATCTGCCGATCGGCGACACCGCACTCAACCTGGCGGCCGCCGTCGCCGGTGAAACCCACGAGTACACCGACATGTACCCGGGCATGGCGAAGACGGCTCGCGACGAAGGCTTCGACGAGATCGCGGACTGGTTCGAGACGCTTGCGAAGGCAGAGAAGTCGCATGCAGGCCGGTTCCAGTCGCTTCTCGACGACATCTCCTGAGCCGCGGTATCCACACGCGTGACCGACCCACCCAAGAAGCAAATCTCGTATCAGCCGACGGACGGTCTCAGCTACGATCCGACGGAATCGAAGTATTGGGACGAGGACGCGCTCGACAAAGAGATCGAGCGCGTCTTCGAGGTCTGTCACGGCTG
>CBDUCC010000409.1:0-3681 GCA_965365555.1 uncultured Myxococcales bacterium
GCCCTCACGCCGACCGCCGGTGCCCAGAGCGCAAAGGGCCTCCTCGACAAGATGCTCGAGGTCGAGAGCAAGCGCGCACGAGGCGTCGACGACTACGCCATGGACATCACGATGATGGGTCACGACTCGACGCTCTTCTACGAACGCGTGTCGATGCGCGCGCCGACCGGGAAGACGGTCGAAACGTTTCGCCTCGTCTCGTCGGACGAAATGCGGCGTCGCCAAGAAGCGGGGCAGGGCATGCCGCCAGAAGCCTGGCAGGCCTATTCAGAGGGGCTCGAGCAGACCGGCTCGGCTGTGGGCAGTGAAACCGAGAAGGGAATGACCGAAGCGGGGCTTCCGCAGGGTATGTTGGGCGCGATGGAAGAGGGGGCGAGCGCCGAACCCTGGGCGTCGCCGAACCCGAGCACGATGATGAACAGCATGTCCGCCTTCGCCGGGGCGGCCGCCGATGCGTCCGCCGCCGATCCGGCCGACACGGGCGATGCAGCGATGGCCAAGAGCATGGGACTCTTCAGGAAGCGCGCAACGATCGTCGGTAAGGAGTCCATCGGGAAGCGCAGTGCCATCCACATGCGCGCAGCGGACCTGAACCTCAGCGAAAAGACGGACGGCGGCGAGATCATCATCGATTCCGTCAGCCTGTGGGTCGATGCGAAGATGCACGTGCCGTTGAAGCTTCGCATGGAGGGCGTGACGAAGCAGAACGGGGAATCGCAAGAGATCGTCATCGAGCGATTCGACCAAGACTACCGGACCGTGCCGGGGAGCAAGCTCTACATGCCGTACCGGAGCATGGTGCGGATGAAGGGGGTCCTTGGCCCCGACCAGCAGAAACAAATGGAAGACGCCCGCAAGCAGCTCGCGGAGCTCGACCAGCAGCTCGCCGCGATGCCCCCCGAGCAGCGCGCGCAGGTCGAACGGATGGCGGGCTCCCAGATCACCATGTTGCGCAAAATGGTCAACAGTGGCGAGATGGACGTCGTGACAAAGGTCCGGGCGATTCGCATCAACACCGGACTGCCCGGCGCCTTTGCGGCCGGTGCGCCCTCCAGGGCTTCCCGTTCGACGTCTTCGACGTCTTCGTCTCCAGCGGGTGACCCGCTGGTGAAAGCGATTCAGCAGGATCTCGTCGCCCTCGGATACGATCCCGGCAACACGCACGGGGACTTGAGCACGCCGACGGTCGTCGCGATCTCGAAATTCCAGGCCGAGAACAACCTCGAGGTCACTGGCGAAGCGAGCCCGCAGCTGGCCGGCATCCTCGCGGCAAAGCGCGACGCGGCCGCTTCGGCCACCCGCTCGAGCCCGAGCGCCGAAACGTTGGAACAAGCCCAAGCCGCATGCCTTCAGGAGAAGATCAACGCAGCCAAGAAGAAGAAGAAGGCATTCGGAAGGTTCGTGAAGGCCGCCGCCGATACGACGTCGCGCTACGCCGGGACCAAGGTCTCGAGCGAAGTAGAGAAAGCCTCCGCCGAGGCCTATAAAGCGGATGCCACGGCCAAAGACGTGGAGGAAGCCGCCGGGGCGCTGGGTCTCACCGAGGCCGACATCGAGTCCTGCCGCAAGCCCAAGTAGAGGCCTCTTCCCGGTTTGCAGGCCGCCCCTTGACAAACATCCACGGGATCGGTTCGACTTCAGACTCGAGCCGGCTCACTGGCGCGCGGTTTTGTGCCGCCAAAACGGCGAGGAGGTCCTCCGTGAACCGATTCTTTCGCGCCCCGATCGGGGTTTGGTGCTTGCTGTGTCTCGTCCCCGCCATCCCAGGGTGTCCGACCGGAGACCCCGAGCCTCCTCCGGGCACCGCGCGCGTCGACGGTCAGCTCACCGTCGACGGCGATGGGCTTGCCGGTGTCACGATTTCATTTCGAGACACGATGAACATGACGGTCGTGAAGGACGTCGTCACCCAGGCAGGAGGCGTCTACTCGACCACCCTCAGCGCTCCGGGAAACTGGAGTGCGTCTGCGAGCTACGGCCTCGGGGATTGTCCGGTCCGCTCAGTCGTTGCCCAAGAGTATGATGAGCTCTCCGTCGATTTCCCATGTACCTCGGAGGAGATCGACGTCGGCATCACCTACACACCGCTGCAAAACGATTGTGGTCAACCGACCCGCGACCCTTTCGAGGTTTCCGCAGTCGCCTCAGCCGAGGTGGAGGAAGATGTGCTCGAGCTCGACTTCTCCTTCGATGACGGACCCGAGCCCATCGTGGTTTCGGGAATCTTGGATCTGGAGTCCGGCGCCTACAGCGGTGAATCGCCGTCGATCGCGTTCGAGGGAGGTTCTGGTCGAGAGGTCTGGAACCTCGTCCTCGATCCCGATGGCACGTTCGGGGGAACGATCGAAGCCGAGTACACCTTCGTGAATCCCTCCAATTCGGAGGAGCGGTTCGAGTGCACCGAGGACCTCGAGGTCGCCGGGGAGCCGCTCTGCGGCAACGGCGTCCCCGATCAGGGCGAAGAATGCGATGACGGCAACCGAGAGAGCGGAGACGGCTGCTCACGAACCTGCAAGGTCGAGTTCTAGCGTCGAAAGGCGGGGCCCTGGCGGGCGGCGTCCACTCCGCTTCAGACCGCAATCACCTCGCTGAGGTGCTTCACGAGCTCGGCCTCATCGCTCATTGCCAGGTTCTTGTCGAGCGATCCGACGACACAGTGCGCCGTCGGTGCGTCGAGAGCCGCGCGAAGCAACCCGAGCAGCTTGGGAGGTGCCACGAGGAGGAGCCGGTCCAGCTTGCCGGAGATGCGAGCCTGCTGAAGCCTCGACGCAAGCGTTCCTGCGAAATCCGCGACGATGCGCTCCTGCGCGCTCTGCGGAGGTGACATGGCGCTCCCGCGAGTATCGCCCGAATTCCTCTGGAAGGAGCGGCCAGGGCGGTCCGCTTGGAGCTCGCCCTCCGACTGCCGTCCCTCGGGATGATCGATCTCCTCGATCGGCTCGATGCCCTTGCCCGGCCCCCCGTTTTCGAAAAATCGCGCGCCAGCGTTGTGCGCCACCAGGATCCAAGTGGTCGTCATGGTCGGACGCTACCGCAGCTTTGGCCGCGCGCATGGATCGGTCGGAGCGGCTGTCCCGAGTCCCCGGCTAGCGCCGCTCGAACCGAAGCTCTCGAACGTAGGCCGTTTCCCCATTCGCCGGCTCGATGGCCACTGAAACCCGGATGGGGGCCTCGCCGCGCAGCTCGAGCTCGATCGGGTCCGGGCCGCGTGCAAGCTCTTCGCCCGAGGGCGTCCTCACGAGGATCTGCACCGGCTGCTCGCTCACTGCCGAGAGCTCCCAGAGGCCCGGGCCGATCGCGACTCGTTTGAGGGTGGCCGGAAGCTCCCGGGTCGCTACCGCGGCGACGACTCCTTCGGGATCCAAGCGTGCCTCGTTCCCACGTAGCATGGTGACGAAGTACCCGGGAACCCGGATCTCGTCGCTGGTTCGCGCCACGCCGAGCACGCCGTCTTTCTTCCGAATCCAGAGGAACCCGGGCAGCTCCTCCGGAGGGGGGGTTCTGTACTTGACCAGCTGATAGAGCTTTCGGAACTCGCCCTTTCGAACCATCTGTCGCCCGCTCAGCCACATCGGCTTTCGCTCGCCCCGAGCCGTGTGAAAGGCGATCAGGTCCGGTGCGCGCCGCATCACGTAGTCCCCGTCCCCGAGCTCGTCAGCCAGCCTGCCGCGGCCGAAGCTC
>CBDUCC010000410.1:0-3671 GCA_965365555.1 uncultured Myxococcales bacterium
GATCGCCTGGGCCGTGCGAGCTAGCCGACGAGGCTCTGCGCGGCGGCGACCGCCCAGTCGAGGTAGCGGGTCGGCATGATCCCCATCTTGATGACGTAGTAGCCGGCCAGGACCAGCGCGACGATCACGTAGCCGGACTGCATCGGCACGGCGATTGGCGCGTCCTCCTCGGGCTCGCGCATGAAGAGGTAGACGATGACCTTGAGGTAGTAGAAGGCACCGACCGCGCTCGCGAGCACGCCAAGGACGGCCAGCCAGATCATGGGACCGCCTGCACTGACGGCGGCGCTGAAGACATAGTACTTGCCAAAGAAGCCGGCGGTCGGGGGCATGCCGAGCAAGGAGAGCACGCCGATGACGAACGGAAACGCCGCTGCGGGGTGGCGCCGCCCTGCGCCGGCCAGGTCTTGGTAGCTGACGGCCTCCTTGCCTTTGGAACCCATCAGGATGAGCGAGCCGAACGCGAGAACGTTCGATACGGTGTACGCAGCCATGTAGTAGAGCACTGCGCTGACCGCGAGCGAGCCGACCTGATGGGCCGCGGCGAGCCCAACCAGAATGTAGCCGGCGTGTGCGATCGACGAATAGGCAAGCATGCGCTTGACGCTGCTCTGGGCGAGCGCGGCGAGGTTGCCGTACACCATCGAGGCCACCGCGAGGAGTGCGATGATCGGAGTCCAGCCGGTGTAGAGCCCGATGCTCGCCGGATCGCCGAAGGCACCCACGAGCACGCGAACAAGCACCGCCACGGCGGCCGACTTGACCGCAACCGACATGAACGTGGTGACCGGAGTGGCTGCGCCCTCGTACGCATCGGGCACCCACATGTGGAAGGGAACCGCACCGACTTTGAACGTGAGCCCGACCACGATCATGACGAGGGCGAAGATCGTCAGAGCGGGCTCGGCCTGCCCGGCGGCAAGTGACTGCTGGATCCCCGCGAAGTCGGTATGTCCGGTGGCTCCGTAGAGGAGCGCGCTGCCAAACAGAAGTATCGCCGCGGCGAACGAACCGAGAAGGAAGTATTTGACGGCGCCTTCGACCGCGCGCGCGCTCGTTCTGCGATAGGCCACGAGCGCGTAGGCTCCGAGGGACATCGTCTCGAGCCCGAGGAACAGAGTGAGCAAGTCCACCGAGCGAGCGAGGATCATCGCACCAAAGGTGGTGAAGATGACCAGTACGTAGAACTCTCCGCGTTCGAAGCCGTGCTCCCGCAGATAGCCCCCCGCCAGCAGCGTCGAGAGCCCGGCACCGACGCAAATGACCACGTCGAAGAAGAGCCCAAGCCGATCGGTGGCGATGTAGCGGGTCACGAGCTCGGGTGCGGCCGCGAACTCGCCGCCGCTCAGCAGGACCGCGGCCAGCACCGCTGCGGCAAAGAGGGACGCCGTCGAGACCAGGGCAAGCTCCGACCGATCCTCGGTCAGGGCGTCTACGAGCATCAGGCTGAGACCTGCGGCCACCAACAGGAGCAGGGGAGCGACGCCGATCAGGCTGCTCATCGTACCTCCTCCGCAGGCTCGGCCAAGGCGAGCTTGCCGTTCGCCTCGAGCTGCCGTCTCAAGGCATCGAAATCGGCGAGATGGGCCTTGGAGGTCCTCGTTCCCTCTTCGTACCGAACGGTGAAGTCCGTGACGAACTGATCGACCGTCGGCGTCATCCTGTCGAGGAAGAACTTCGGATAGAGGCCGATCCAGAACACCATCACGATGAGCGGAAGCACGGCGATTGTTTCGCGACCGTTGATGTCGCTGAGCCCCTCGTTCTCGTCGTGGGTGATCTTACCCCAGAACATTCGGAGGACGGCATGGAGCATGTAGACCGCAGCGAAGATCACGCCGGTGGTAGCGAGCAAGGTGAGAACGAGCCAGGAGCCGCCGAATCCAACCGCCGAGCGGGAGAAGAAAGCGCCGGCCAGGGACATGAACTCACCGATGAAGCCGTTCGTGCCGGGAAGGCCGATCGAGCTCATGGTGATGATCACGAAGAAGAGCGTGTACCAGGGCATCACCTTCGCCAGGCCGCCAAAGTCGTCGAGCATCCGAGTGTGCCGGCGGTCGTAGATGACGCCGACGAGAATGAAGAGCGCTCCGGTCGAGACACCGTGGTTGATCATCTGGAGGATCGCCCCGGAGATGCCAGTCTGGTTCATCGCGAAGAGGCCGAGCAGGATGAAACCCATGTGGCTCACCGAGCTGTACGCGATGAGCTTCTTGAGGTCCCGCTGAACCCAGGCGGTGTAGGCGCCATAGATGATTCCCACGACGCCGAGACCGGCGAGAACTGGGCCCAGCGCCTGGCTCGCGACCGGAAAGAGCGGCATCGCGAATCGGAGGAAGCCGTAGATGCCGAGCTTCAGGAGAACGGCGGCGAGAATGACCGAGCCACCGGTAGGCGCCTGGACGTGCGCGTCCGGCAACCAGGTGTGGAACGGAAACATCGGCACCTTGATGGCGAATGCGAGCGCAAATGCCGAGAAGCAGAGGTACTGAGGAAGGGCGGGCAGGACGAGCGTAGATAGCTCCTGGAGGTCGAACGTGTAGTGACCGGCGAGCTGCTCGTAGCTGGTAGCGACGTACAGGATGGCGACCAGCATCAGAAGGCTGCCAACCATCGTATAGATGAAGAACTTCACGGCCGCGTAAACGCGGTCCTTGCCGCCCCACACACCGATGATCAGATACATCGGCACGAGCATGAGCTCCCAGAACACGTAGAAAAGGAACAGGTCGAGCGCAAGGAAGGCGCCAAGCATGCCGAGCTCGAGCAAAAGGAAAGAGAACGCGTACTCCTTGATTCGCGTCGTAATGCTGCCCCAAGAGGCGTAGAGCGCGACTGGGGAAAGCGCAGTCGTCAGGATCACCAGCCAAAGCGAGATGCCATCGACGCCGAGCTTGTAGGAGATGCCGAAGGACTCGATCCAAGCCACCTGCTCGACGAAGTGGTACGAGGCAGTGGAGTAGTCGGCGAGCAGCAGCCGCAGACTGACCACGAGCTCAACGAGCATCGCAGCAATCGAAAAACGCCGAATCGTGCCTTCCCAGTCGCGCGGAAGCAGCAAGACTACGAGGGCGGCGAGGGCCGGGATGACGAGCAACCAACTGAGCACCTGCGTATTCATCGGCGACCTCCGTCGATCCGCAGAGACGCCCGGGCACGGCGATCGGAACCCTGAGGAAGCGGGATTCGCTGGGTGGTGACGCTCGTGTTGCCGAACGCGTTTCTGACCTCCACCAGAGCCTCGACGACTGGCGTTGCATAGACGAGGCTCGAACCGAAGCGTGCGGCCGATCCAATCGGTCGACGGACCTCGAGACGCTTCCCAGTCGAATCCCGACCGGGCCCGAGGAAGACGACTCCGTCCTCGTCGAGTCTGAACTCGACCATCAAGTCGCGTTCGTTCCTCTCCGTGTGGGGAACCACCGCCTCCAACGGCAGTCGGCGCCACTCGTCGCTTGCCGGGATTTCCTTGATGTGCCCGCTCGGACTATGCTCGATCGAGACGACGATCGCGCGCGTGTCGTCCGCGTCGTACTTGAAGGAAGTCTGCGGCTCGTTGGTCCAGCCAGTCTCGAACTCACCGGCCGGGTTCGCGTCCCAGGGGTACTCTTAGCCGGGCCCGACCGGCGTCGTGAGAAGGGCCGTATCCCCAAAGAAGACCGCCTCGATTC
>CBDUCC010000411.1:0-3670 GCA_965365555.1 uncultured Myxococcales bacterium
GGTTCACGCCGCTCGCCTTGGCGATGTCGACGTAGATCGTCGCCTCGTCGCGCTGCTCACCCTGCGGTGGCACGATGGCACGCGTCGCCTGGATGTAGGGCTTCGATTGGAGGCCCAGCATCAGTGGGAAGATGAACGGCAGGTCGGGCCGCTGGAACGGCGAGGTGCAGGGGAGCACGTGTGTCGCCACCGAGGCGGTCTCGCTCGGCTGAATGTCCAGAACGACGAGAAGCTCGAGCTCCTTGAAGGCATCGCGTAGCCGTTCCGAGTTTGCCATCGTGAGCAGCGGGTTTCCGCCGGTGACGAACAGCGCTTTGATCTGCCGGTCGCCCGGCGTGAGGATCTCGTCGGCCATGATTCCGCCTGGCAGAGCGTCGTTCACCGACTTGAAGCCACCGATGCGGCTCTCGTTCTGGTGCAAAAGCACGCCGGTCTTCTTGCCGAAGGCCGCGAAGTCGATGACGCCGGTGCTCACTAGCGTGCCGCCCTTGCGGTCGAGGTTGCCGGAGATCGCGTTGATGCACTCCTGGAGCCAGAACGCGAGCGAGCCGTTGGTGCCCATGTTCACACCGGTCGAGCAGTACAGAGCAGCGCCGTTGGCTTCGCTGTAGGCCCGGACGAGCGCCCGGAGAGTTTCCGGTGCAATGGCGGTGACCTCGGCGGTTCGCTCCGGCGGCCATCCTTCAGCGACGCGGCACATCTCGTCGAAGCCGGTCATGTACCGGTTGATGCGATCGCGGTCGACCTCGGTCGTTGCAAGCAGCTCGTGAAGGAACGATAGATAGAAGAACACATCGGTGTTTGGCCGGATGAAGATGTGCTCGCCCGCGACCTTGGCGGTTTCCGTCCGGCGCGGGTCGACGACGAAAATTTTCGCGCCCCGAGCCTGAACCTCTTTCAGCCGTCGAATCGGGTTCGACACCTGAAGAAAGCTCCACTTCGAAATTGCCGGGTTCGCGCCGACGATGATTAGGCACTCGGTGTTGTCGAGGTCGGGGAAGGGTTGCGTGAACGGGAAGCCGTATACTTGATGCGCCACGGCGAACTTGTTGGCGCAGTCCTGAGTGGCCGAGGCGAACATGCTCGCCGACCCCACGCCTTGCATGAACCCCTGCGCGAAGACCGGGTGAAGAACCCCGAAGCCCGCCGCCGTGCCCACGTACATGGCGATGCTGTCGCGGCCGTGGTTGTCGATCAGCTCGCGCACCTTGCCGCCGATGCTCGACAGCGCGTCGTCCCAGCTCACGCGCTGAAGCTCTCCATCAATCCGCTGCATCGGATAGAGCAAGCGGTCCGGGGTCCCGTACATCTTGTGCTGCTTGAGGCCCTTCAAACAGCCATAGCCGCGGGTCGCGACGTGGTCATCGTCGGGCTTGATGTCGACGACCTGGTCGCCCTCGACCGTGACCTCAAGACCGCAGAGCGCCTCGCAGATCCGGCAAAACGTCTGAACGGTTTCAGCCATAACTAGAACGCGTTATAGCGAACTAGTCTTCGTGAATCAAAGCGTCGAATGCACGGTTCACGTCGTCCATCGATTCCATCAACAAGTCGTTCGGATCGCCGGACGGTCCGCCGAGACGCTGCAAACGCTGACCAACTTCTCTGTATTGTGGGTCGCGCTGAAAGACGAATTGGTAGTGAAGGCGGGCTTCATCGAGCAGCGAGGCCGTCTCGCAGGCCAATCCAAGCTCGTAGTGAAGCCCCAACGCCTCCGCTGGCGTCTTCTCGGGACTCTCCAGCCCCGACTGGAACGCCTCGATCGCATCGCGCGGCTGGCCTTCCTCCATGTAGATGAGTCCAATCATCGTCCAACAGAGACAGCGTCGTCGCGGATCGCCCATCGCCACCTGGAACTCGCGCCGGGCATCGGGCAGCAGTCCCATCTCCTTGTAGGCGATCCCGAGGTCGAAATGCGTGTCGCTGTCGTCCTCGCTGACCTGCTCGGCGACGCCCTTCTTGAACTGTTCGAAGACGGTCTCGACGTCGATCATCTCCGCGCCTTCGTCCATCGGCGCGATCTCGGCCACCTCGGCGAGCTCTTCGGCGAGCTTCTCGGCGAAGTCGAAGCCTTCGTCGCCCGGGGCAAGCTCTTCGTACTCCATCTCGAGCTCGGGGGGCTCCGAGGCCATGGGCTCGGGCATTGGAGACGCCTGCGGATGAAGCGGCTGTGCGACCGCTGACACGCCCGAGGACGCCGCTGCGAGCTCCTCGATCTCGCGTGCCTTGTCGAGAACGAGCGGATGGTCGGGGTGCGTGAGCTGCAGCTCGCTGACGATTGCACGGGCTTGCGTGAAGTGACCCTCGATGAGGTACGAGTCGGCGAGCTCGAGCGTCTGCTCCATCAGGCCCGGCGCTCGGGCCGCCGCAGCCGGAGCCACCTGCGTGCTCAGCAGGGGAAGTGCGAGGAATTGCTCGTAGCTGATCGCGTCGAGGCTGCGCATCGGGATCACGCGCCCGCCACCACCCGGGGGTGGCATCGGCGCCGGCGGTTCCGAGACGTAGAGCTCGTCGACCTCGTACGCCTCTTCGATGTCGTACTCTTCTTCCTCGAGCTCGACCTCGGCCTCTTCGAGCGAGGGGATCGAGCCGGAGACCGTGCTCGCTTCGCCCAGATCTTCCTCCACCTCTTCTTCGAGGTACATGATCCCAGAGGGATTGCTGAGGCTCGGTGCGCTCAGCGCCGAGGGCGCACTGAGCTCCGGCGCACTGGCCTGCATCGTCGAGACCGAACCCGGCGAGGATGCTGCGGGCTGTCCGGCCTCGGGCGGCACGTAGTGTTGACCCGACACGGCGGCGGTCCGATTGAGCGCCGCGAGCGCTTCCTTGTCGCTCGGGTTCAGCTCGAGGATTCGATGAAGTGCGCTCATCCGTTCTTGCGGACGTTGGGCTTCCCTGTGGATCCGAGCGATCTCCCGGTAGACACTGATCGCCTTGTCCGTCTGCGAGAGCATCAGGAAGGCCTCCGCGAGAAGTGAAAGCGTCGAGACGTCTCGCGGGTCGGCCTTGAAGCAGAGCTGCAGCTTCGCGAGAGCACGCTTCGGATCACGTCGTTCGATGTACGTCTCCGCAAGCTCCTTCGCGATACGCACGTCGTTGCTTCGATGGTAGAGCAAGCGCTCCGCGACTTTGATGAAGTCGTCGAGGCGTCCCTGGTCCTTCAGGAGCTGCGCGCCTTGTTCGAACTCGTCCGCAGCCTCGAGGGTGCGACCGGCACGGGAGAGGGCCTCCGCGTACTTGATGCGGACCGGAATGTGCTCGGGGTCGAGCTCGACCATCTTGCCAAGCATGCGAAGCGCTTCGTCGGTGTCGCCTGCGCGCATGAAGCCGTTCGACACGTCTTCGAACACGCTCATCGCATCGCTGATCAACTGAAGCTGCTCGTACATCTCGCCGAGCTGCACCTGCGCCTCGAGTCGCGACGGGTCGAGCTTGAGGATCTGCTTGTAGACCGCGATCGCTTTGAGGAAGAAACCCTGTCCGGCGTAGTGTTCGGCGACCCTCTGGTACGTTTCGATCGCCGAGCCGCGGTCACCCTTGCGCACGTAGAGGTCGCCGATCTTGAGAAGCGAGCGCACGTCGCGCTTGTCCGCGTCGACCAGCTTCTTGTACTGCGCGATTGCCTTGTCGTATTGGCCGCGCGACTGGTGCTTCCGCGCCGCGTCCAACA
>CBDUCC010000412.1:0-3663 GCA_965365555.1 uncultured Myxococcales bacterium
TGAGGCCGGCTTGCATCGCGATGCGGCGGGCATCCTCGAAGCCGACGCCCCGGTCAAGCTCGGCGAACATCCGTTCGCCCGCAAGACTCACCGCATTCATCGATGCGGCGAAGATCATGCCCGCGAGCGGCACGAGGACACTCGGCTCGTACCAGGGGTCGAGTGTCAGCACGAGTTGGGTGATCAGCGTCAGGGTGACGCCACCGCCAAAGAGAACGGACGCGAATACGAGTCGGTAGAGTTCGCCGCGAAGGCGAGGGACGGTACGCAGGGCGATCCAGCTCGCCGCGACGACCATGACTGCCAAGACGAGAAGCACGATCCACGGGGTATCTGCCTCGAAGATGTACACGAGCACGTATCCGATGAGCAGAAGCTGGGCGACCATACGCGCGACAGCAATGAAACCTTGGGCGGCGTCAGCCCTCCAGCGCCAGAGCACGAACAGCACGAGCAGCACAGGACCCGCCGCGACCACGAGGTTCAGGGGGGGTATCGTTTGAATGGCTAGCCTCCTCCTCGGTGAGAACACGACGACACGACGGGTGCGGGTCGACTCAAGGCCACTCTGGCGGCGGTGGCAGCTCGGTGCCCGGGATCTTGCCTTCCATCCGGTGCGCGATGAAATCCTTCACCGTCGGATGCTGGAGGTAGGGGTTCTCCTTCAGCTCCTCATCGAGAGTTGAGACGGTCACCGGGCCATAGTTGTGGCCTGGGTACATGCGCGTGTCGCCGGGCAGCTCTTGCACGAGCGACTTCAACGTCGAAAACATCACCTCTGGATCGCCTCCGACGAAGTCGCAGCGCCCGCAGCCTTGCACGAACATCGTGTCGCCAGTGACGATGGCATCGCGGATCCGATAGGTCGTCGACCCCGGAGTATGCCCGGGAGTGTGAACGAACGTGATCTCCAGATGATCGCCGATCCGGAGAACATCGCCGGGGCGATGCCGCTCGAGGTTCTCGGAGCGAAAGCCTGCGAAGTCGATCTCTTCGTTTAGCATGTGCACGGGAATGTCCTTCTTCGCGAGCAGGGCATCGACCTGGTTCACGTGGTCGAAGTGACTGTGTGTGCACAGCGCGTGACGGATCTCGACGCCGAGCTTGTCTGCCTCAGTCAGGATCACATCGGCATCCCAGGCCGGATCGACCACCGCGCAGCTGCGAGTGGCCTTGTCGCCGATCAGGTAGATGAAGTTGTCCCAAGGGCCGAGCTCGAACTGGTGCACGAAGATTCCTTCGTCACTCATCTCAGAACTCCACGACGCTGCGAATCGACTTGCCCTCGTGCATCAGTTCGAATGCGTCGTTGATCTTCTCGAGCGGCATCTTGTGCGTAATGAGATCGTCGATGTTGATCTTGCCGTCCATGTACCAGTCGACGATCTTGGGAACGTCAGTGCGCCCCCTGGCGCCGCCGAACGCCGTGCCCTTCCAGACGCGCCCGGTGACAAGCTGAAACGGCCGGGTCGCGATCTCCTCGCCTGCGCCCGCAACACCGATGATCACACTCTCGCCCCACCCTTTGTGGCAGCATTCGAGTGCCTGCCGCATCACGCCGACGTTCCCGATGCATTCGAAGCTGTAATCGGCACCGCCGTCGGTGAGGTCGACGAGGTACGGAATCAGGTCACCTTCGACCTCGGCCGGGTTCACGAAGTGGGTCATCCCGAACTTCTCGCCGAGCGAGCGCCGCGCCGGGTTCAGATCGACACCGACGATCTTATCTGCGCCGGCCAGCCGGCAACCTTGAACCACGTTGAGGCCGATTCCGCCGAGGCCAAACACGACCACATTGGCACCGGGCTCCACTTTGGCGGTATTGATGACAGCGCCGATGCCGGTCGTCACGCCGCAGCCGATGTAACAAACCTTGTCGAAGGGTGCATCCGGCCGAATCTTCGCGACCGCGATCTCGGGAACCACGGTGTACTGGGAAAAGGTCGAGGTCCCCATGTAGTGAAACAGCGGCTCGCCGCCAACCGAGAACCGGCTCCTCGCGTCGGGCATCAAACCCTTCCCCTGCGTCTCCCGAATTGCCTGGCAGAGGTTGGTCTTGCCAGAAGTGCAGTACTCGCAGTTCCGACACTCCGGAACGTAGAGCGGGATTACGTGATCGCCGACGCCGAGGCTCTTGACGTCCGGGCCGACCTCGACGACGACCCCGGCTCCCTCATGGCCGAGCACCGATGGGAAAATCCCTTCCGGGTCCGCCCCCGAGAGCGTGTAGGCATCCGTATGGCAGATGCCTGTCGCTTTCACCTCGATGAGAACCTCACCGGCGCGTGGCCCCTCGAGCTGAATGGTTTCAATCGTGAGCGGCTTTCCCGCTTGGTGAGCGACCGCAGCGCGCGTCTCCATGCAGATTCCCGCCCTAATGTGCTCTCGGCGACTTGATCTTTTCGAGCGCGTCGCCGACCGTGAAGCTGGCGGCCTTCCCGCGCGGCGGGAACTCCTCGAAGCTTTGCAGGAAGCTCGCCACGATCGCCTGCGCCGCGTAGACGGCAAAGGCGCGGTCGATCATCCAGTCCCAGTATGTATTCGAGGTGATATCCGCTCGCTCGTAGGGGTCACGGCGGAGATTGAAGAGCTTGGGCAGTCGGAGCGTCGTGAAGGGCTCGGCCCATACGATCAGCGTTCCCTTCGCCCGTTGCTCCATGAAGACTGCCTTCCAATCGCGATAGCGAAGCGCCGTGAGGTCGCCATCATCGGAGAAGTAGAACAGCTCGTCGCGTTGGCTCGGCCCGGTCCCGAGCAGCAGGTCGAGCTGATTGTATCCGTCCAGATGAACCTTGAACCGCTTGCCGTCGGCCTGGTGGCCGTTGAGCAGCTTCTCCTTGATGTCGGGATCCCCAGCGACGGCCGCGAAGGTGGGCAGCCAGTCCAAGTGGGCCATGATCTCGTTGGACACGCTTCCGGCTGGGACTTTGCCCGGCCAACGAACCATCGCTGGCACACGCCAGCCACCTTCCCAGTTGGTGTTCTTCTCGCCTCGGAAAGGCGTCGCAGCAGCGTCGGGCCAGGTGTTGTAGTGAGGCCCGTTGTCAGTGCTGTAGAAGACGAGTGTGTTTTCGGTGATGCCGAGCTCGTCCAGCTTGTCGAGGAGCTTCCCGACATGCATATCGTGCTCCACCATCCCGTCGGCGTACTCATCTTGCCCCGAAATTCCGCGGTGCTCCTCCTTCACGTGCGTGCGGAAGTGCATGCGCGTTCCGTTCCACCAGACGAAGAACTTCTTTCCCGCCTTGTGTTGCTCTTCGATGAACCGAATCGCCGCATCGCAGGTCTCGTCGTCGATCGTCTCCATGCGCTTCTTGGTCAGGGGGCCGGTGTCTTCGATGCGTCCGTCCGCGTAGCTGTGGATGACGCCCCGCGGTCCGAAGCGCTCCCGGAACGCGGGGTTCTTCGGATAGTCTTCGTTCTCGGGCTCTTCTTCGGCGTTGAGGTGATAGAGGTTGCCGAGGAACTCGTCGAAGCCATGATTCGTCGGCAGGTGCTCGTCTTTGTCGCCGAGGTGGTTCTTGCCGAACTGCCCGGTCGCATAGCCAAGCGGCTTTAGAAGCTCGGCGATCGTGGGGTCGTCTCCCGAGAGTCCCTGCTCAGCCCCGGGCATCCCCACCTTGGAGAGGCCGGTTCGGAAGACCGACTGACCCGTGATGAACG
>CBDUCC010000413.1:0-3659 GCA_965365555.1 uncultured Myxococcales bacterium
AGCCCCGGCTCCTGCATCCGACCCTCGGCGATCAAACGCTCCGCGTGCTCTCGGTTCCGCTTGGACCAATTGCTTCGAGGTTTTCGTGGCGTGATCCGTTGGAAATAGGCTTCGCCATCGATGGACTTCTTGATGCCGTCGATCCAGCCCCAGCACAGCGCTTCAATGACGATCTCAATCCAAGTGACGCTTGCTTTGCCCGTCTTTACTTTGAATACCTTGATCCAAAGTTCGTTTTCGGAGGCATGGTTTGCTTTGAGCCATTGACGCAGCTTTGTTGCTGACGCAAAGGTTTTGACTCTCGCTGGATGGGGTTCGGGGGTCACGGATATCTGGACAGGACGTGGCTGCTACTTCTTCGTACGGCGTGTGCGTGATGCTTTGGTCGACGGCTTCTTCGGCGGCAGGGCGTTGAGCTCGAGGCGAAGACCGAGGGCGGCGGCGCGTTGGGCCTCCTGCTGGCCTTCGCTGATGATGCGGCGAAGGTCGCGGAGGAGCTTGGTGTATTGCTGGGCGCTTAGGGTTGTGGGAATACATCTATCTCGTCCACTGTGGTCGAGATTAGCATGCGGTGGTGAGAGGGTCGCGTACTGGAACGAGTCCAACGATGCCTGGCCTGGTAAGTCGATCGCCTCAGGCCGACGCTTCTCAGGCTTCGAGCATGTGCTTGATGTTCTCCATCGAGCTCTCGAGGTTCCGCTCGTTCTGCTTCGAGATGAGGTGCTCGGCGAGCTTGCCAAGGACCGGGATCGGGATGGTGTAGTCGACCTTCATCGTGAGCTTGGTGCCGTTGCCCTCGGGCTCGACGTCGGCGGCCCAGGTACTCGATACGCCGCCTTGGCTTTCGGTGACCGTTCGGCGGTTGGGCACGTGTTCGATTGTCGTGCTTTGACCTTTGAGCGGGATGCCGACCATCTTGAATGTCCAATGAAAATGCCGGCCGACACCGGGCGGCCCTTCCACCTCGTTGACTTCCGTCATTCCTATCATCCACTCGGGATCGTTGAGTGGGTTGTCGATATACTCGAATACCTCGTTGACCGGTGCGTTGATTGTGATGCTGCGTTCGATGGTTTCCATGGCTCGCCTCCGTTGGGACCGACGATGTGACCATGGACGGAAGAAGGGCGTCCATACGTAATTCTTTCCTGGGGGACGGGACCTTCGCCTCGGCGCGCCTTCAGCCCTTGCCGCGCCTTCAGCGCTCGATTGCGTAGAACTCGCGTGCGTTCCCGGCGAAGAACTTCGCCTTTTCTTCGTCGGTCCGTGTCGACAAGAGCGCGTCCAGGCCCGAGATGAGCGTCGGGTAGTCGATCGAGACTTTGTCGATTGGAAAGTTGGATCCGAACATGCAGCGGTCGATTCCAATCGTGTCGATCGCCCACTCGATGAGCGGGCCGATGCGGTCGACGAGCTCTTGTTCGCTCATCGGCTCGTCGCGATGCTCGGCACCCAATCCGATGATGGGCATCAGCAGCGCCGAGACTTTGAAGCGAACGTGAGGAATGCTTGCGAAACTGGCGATGGCCTCTCTCCATTCGTTGGCGATGCGGGCGCGTTCCGCGGCGGTGCCGCCGAGCCCGCCGTAAGGACCGGCGAGCGCGATGGGCGTTGCCAAATGACAGAGCACCACCTTCGTTTCCGGATGAGAGCGGACCAGGTCGCCGAGCTCGTCGAGCTGATGGTGGTACACCCATGCGTCGAAGGTGAGGCCACGCTTGCCGAGGAGCGCGTAGCCTTCGCGCCAGGCCGGGTTTCGAATGAGGCCCGGTTCGCGTTCCCAGTCGACGATGGCGTCGTTCGGGTGAGCGGCGAGCATGTCCCGAACGCCGACAAAGCGCGTACTCGCGCGCTGGTGCGCATCGAGCACGTCCGCGAGGTCGGGAGCCTCGAGATGAGCCGCACCGACGATCGCGCGGATCGTCGTTCCATCGGTGTCGATGCTTTCGAGCCAACGCGTTTCGTCGACGACGTCGATGTGCCGCTTCCCCTTCCAGCCCGCCTGGACGTGGACGATCCCTTGAAGCCGATCCTGGTGGCGCCCCCAGTCGGCGCGGAAATCACTCGGCAGGTAGGCGTTGAGCACGTATTCACCGCGCCCGACGAAATCGACGAGAGGCTTCGGCATGGCGCGGCGGACGACGAAGTCGAGCAAGCGCGGGCTCCAGCCAAAGAGCTTGACCGCCACGCTGGCTTCTCGCGGAGTGGTGCGCGGGTCCCATTGGTGAACGTGCGAATCGACGATGACAGGTGCGACGCTCATCGGGCTGACTCTAGTCGAAACGCTTGCGTTTTGGGGGCTGAATGATGACGTGCAGCCGCAGGCGCCCGCGACATCCCAGGCCACGGTGCCCGTCCGAAGGGCTGTCGGCCCGAGGGCATCAGGTCCGGCCCGTATACCCGCGGGCTTGGCGCCAGACCGCGAACGGTGACTTGCGCTGACGAAGAGCAGCGACGAGCGTGCCGAGCCAGGCGCCGGGTAGGAACAACACGTTGATGAGCAGCTCGTCGGGGAGTCGGCTTCCGGGAATCGGGCGGCCGCGCCGGCGGTCGGAGAGGGCGTTGAGCGTGTTGGCGATGCGGTTGGCCACGGTCATCGCACGCGCCACGTCTTCGACGTCGCGAACCGTCTGAGCCCCGAGCTCCTGTTCGAGCGCACTCTGGGCCTCGGGGTCCGACAGCGGCGCGAAGTCCGCGATGGCGCGCTCCCGCGCGTATGCGAGCGCAAGCCAGGTGCGCCGGTCGAGGGTCTGCGCATCCATCCGTTCGAGCGCGGCGAGCTCCGCATCGCTGACTCCAGCTTCGAGCGCCAAGCGGGTGTGGGCGTGCTCGCACATCCTGCAGGCGTTGGCTTGCGCGACCGACACGATGACCTTTTCTCGCATCGCAGGCGGGAGCCGACCCCCGACCCATATCGACCACAGCGCTGGCACGCGCGCGAACACCGTGACCAGGTCCCGAAGGAGCTCCGGCACGCGATAGGTTCGGGGAATGGGTCCGGTACGCGCGCGGTCCATCTCAGCCCTCCTCCGTCCCCAGGAGCTTCTTGACCGTCGCGTGCATCTCGTGAAGCCGCTCGCTCATGTGGTCGATCTGCTCGGCATCCAAGAGCTCGTAGACGAAGAACAAGGTCTTTCGTCCGTCCGCTCGTCGCGCCTCCGGGGACCGAGTGCCGGGCCCCCAGTCCTCCCGCTGTCTCCAGGCTTGCCAGAGGAGGTCTCGAATGGCGGGTGCGTCCGGGTGCTTTCGAAGCTCCGCGGCGATGTGCGAGAGCCGCTGCTCATCGGCTCTGAGCCGGTCCCGGGCTTCGTCGGGCATGGCGGCGACGAAGGCGCGAATCGCGCGCTCTTGGGAATCGCTCAAGCGTCCGGTCCACTTCCCGATCGCCTCGACGAACTTGTCCTGCCGAGTCTGCAGCCGCTCGGCGGGTGGCGCGTTCAGCTCGTCACGGGTTTCCTGCAATCGCTCGTCGAGCTCTCGCGCGGCGTGGTCGATCTGCTCGTCGCGAAGCGTCGCCAGAATCGGCGCGGCCTCGTCGATGATCCAGGACACCGCCCTGTCCATCAGCAGGTCGACCTGGCGCTCGATGATGAGCATGTTCGGTTCGCTCATGCCCTGATAGAGCGAGCGATCGACGGTGGCGACGAGCATGTCGAGCC
>CBDUCC010000414.1:0-3649 GCA_965365555.1 uncultured Myxococcales bacterium
AAACTCAACATTAATCTCTGCAACGCGCGGTGATAATCTAGATCAACTGGTCGAAGACCTGGTCAACCTCCTCCCCAAGGGTCCTGCCTTCTTCCCCGAAGACCAAGTGACTGACCTTTATGAGAGAGAAATTACCGCTGATTTAATTAGGGAAGCTATTCTATATAATTTACGGGCAGAAGTGCCGCACAGCATCGCAGTTAGAATTGATGAATTTAAAGACCGCGATGAAAATACCACCTACATAGCTGGCACTTTATTCGTTGAACGTGATTCCCAAAAAGGCATTGTCATCGGGCGCGGTGGAGAACAGCTTAAGCAAATCGGGATTGATGCCCGGCAGAAAATCGAAGAGCTTCTCGGTCGCAAAGTCTATCTTCAATTGCGGGTGAAAGTCCGCAAGAACCCCCATTTCTCGATTCGGGGCAAGCAGCTCCACGTGAAGCTTCCAGTGACACCGCTGGAGGCCTATCACGGTGCGAAGGTCGCCGTCCCGACTCCAGAGGGCAGCGTTCAGCTCTCGGTACCGGCGGGTTCGCAGAATGGAGCCAAGCTGCGGCTGCGAGGGAAGGGCATCGCCGAAAAGGATGGGTCCCGCGGAGACCTGATCGCGCATCTGCAACTGGTCCTGCCACCGGGTTCATCGGACGAGGTGCCCAGGGCCTTGGAGATCGTCCAAGAGGCGTTCGACGGGGATCCTCGAGCCAAGGTCGCGCTCTGAGACGCACCCTGTTTCACGTGAAACAGGGCAGCACAGACTCCGACCGTTTCACGTGAAACATCACTGCCGAGGCGGGTTTGACCCCTGAACCGAGTCCGCCTAGATCCGGAATATGGGCTTCCAGAGCCAGATCGAAGAGGCCCTGAAAACGCTCGAAAAGGCTGGCCTTCGACGGTATCCGCCCACGATTGCCGGCCCACAGGGACCGGTCGTCCGTATCGCCGGCCGCGCGGTCCTCTGCTTCTGCTCCAACAACTACCTGGGACTTGCCGGGCACCCGAACGTACAGGCGGCCGCCCAGGAGGCCCTGGAGGCCGAAGGCTGCGGCTCGGGCGCGTCGCGATTGATCAGCGGAACGATGAACGCGCACCGGGAGGCGGAGGCTGCTCTCTCCGGCTTCGTCGGCCAGGAGGACGCCGTCCTTTTCTCCTCGGGATACGCGGCCAACGTCGGCACCCTGCAAGCCCTGCTCGGACCCGACGATGCCGTCTTCAGCGATGCCCTCAACCACGCGAGTCTGATCGACGGCTGCCGCCTCTCCCGCGCCCAGATCCACGTGTACCGCCATGGGGACTCCGAACATCTGGCGGAGCTCCTCGCCTTGCACCGACAAAAGGCTCGTCGCGCCCTGGTCCTGACCGACTCGCTGTTCTCGATGGACGGCGATGTGGCACCCCTGCGTCGTCTCGCGGAGCTTGCCCAAGGACACGATGCAGGACTCATGGTCGACGAGGCCCATGCCCTCGGCGTGCTTGGCCCGGAGGGCCGCGGCCTGGCGGCTGCCGAGGGCGTTCGGCCCGACCTGCTGGTTGGAACGCTCGGCAAGTCCTTCGGTCTGGCCGGGGCGTTCGTTGCGGCCTCTGAGGCCATGACCGCTTTCCTTCGAAACCGGGCCCGCAGCTTCATCTATTCCACGGCACCATCGCCGATGCTGGTTCGGGCTGCGCTGGCCGCCTTGCCGCTGGTCCGTGATGCCGAGGATCGCAGAGCACGCCTGTTTCGGCACGTGTCGCGGATGCGCCGGGAGCTTCGGCAGCTCGGGTTCGAGGTTCCGACGGGTGCTGGGCCCATCGTGCCCGTGATCATCGGCGAGAACCGGCGTACGATGGAACTCTCCGAGGCACTTCTCGAGCGCGGTGTGTTCGTACAAGGGATTCGGCCGCCGACCGTGGCGCCCGGCTCGGCGCGCTTGCGCCTCACCGCGATGGCCACGCATGACGAGGCGCATATCGATCGTGCGATCGAAGCCTTTGCCGCAACGGTTCGGCGGAGCTGAAAGGAAGGCATGAAAGGAGCGTTCATCACCGCCACCGGAACCGGGGTCGGCAAGACCTGGCTGACCAGCGCGTTGAGCCGGGCCTGCGTCGCGCGCGGCCTTCGCGTGGCCTCGATCAAACCTGTGGAGACCGGCGCCGACCCCGAGCCTCTCGATGCGATCGAGCTGGCCCGCGCCTGCCGCGAGCCTGCGCTTGCGGAGGCGGAGGGACTGTACCGTGCATCGCCGCCCCTGGCTCCCTATGCCGTGGAACGCGCGGGCGGACCACCCATCGGCTCCCTCGGCCGCCTCGCGGAGCGAATCCGGGAGCTCGGCGCAGATGCAGACTGTGTGCTCGTCGAAGGTGCCGGTGGCGTTCTCGTCCCACTCGATGCCAGGAACACGATGGCCGACTTCGCGTCGATCCTCGGACTCCCGATCCTCCTCGTGGCGGAGAACGCGGTCGGCGTTATCTCCTATAAGCTCACTGCCGTGGAAGCGTTGCGCGCTCGAGGCCTCGAGGTCCACGCGATCGCGCTTCAGCAAATACGCGCAAACGAAGGTGACGACATCAGCCCCAGCTCCAATGCCGCCGTTTTGGGGAACTACCTGCCCGCCATTCCGATACTCTCGCTGCCCCAGGTTCGTAGCATCGCCGAGTTGATCGAGCCCGTCTCCGAGCTCTGCGAGATCCTAGACCTCTGAACGCTCGATGCATCCTCTCGCGAGAGTATCATTTGTGATTCTTTGCTAGAACTTTCCTGATACCATGGCGCCGGTCGGGGTCAGCGAGAACCGTGTCTCACGCTGTCCCTTCACCCGCTTCGCGCTGATCGCGAACCAGCTCGCGCTCCCAGCGAGCGCGGCCAAACCAAGGCCACCGTACACCCAGGTCCACGGCGTCGCCGATCTCTGGACGGTACAGGTTCCACCTACCTCTTCACTGCACGATCCGTTCTTCGCCAGACCAACACTCATGGCCGCGATTCCGCCGGCACCGATCACGGCGAGCGCCGTACCACCCGCAATGGTCGCCTTCGGCAGTCGCGCTCCGTCGACAGGCTCCGAACTCTGAGCGCGCATCGATGCTTCCTGAAGAGCGAGCTCGGTGGCTTTACGTTCCGCAATCGACTGACGCAACGCTTCCATTCGTTCACGAACCTCCGCTTCACGCGTCGCATTCGGCGTCGTCGCGAGGTACTGCTCGAACGCTTCCAGTGCTTCTTCTTCGCGCTGCAGTCGATCGCAGGCCACACCGATGTTGTAGTGAAGCTCGCCGCGCCGACTCAATCGATACGCATGCTCGAAGTACACGAGCGCGCTTTCATAGTCGGCCCCCTCGAACGCCGCGCGACCCCGTTCGAAGTACTCTCGGCCCACCTCGTCGTCGCGCCTGTCGTCCTGAGCGCAGACCCTGCTCGGAGCGCCGGTCGCAACAAGCCCGAGCGCCAAAGCGAGCGCGCAGGCGATCATGGAAGTCCCCCTCATCGCTTCAAGGTAGAGGTTCGAGGGACCCCGCCGCAACTCCGTAACCGCACGAATTTTCAGGTGATCCCCGGTGCGCGCGGGCAAATCGAGTTGCACCCCCAAAGCGCGAAGCTATACGATGGCCCGACCGTTGGGGTTGTAGCTCAGTTGGGAGAGCGCCGCGTTCGCAATGCGGAGGTCAGGGG
>CBDUCC010000415.1:0-3645 GCA_965365555.1 uncultured Myxococcales bacterium
TCTCGTGCTCGATCGCCTTCTTCACGAAGCGAAACGAGTTGATGTTCTTGAGCTCCGCGCGAGTACCGAGCTCTTCTTGGCCCACGGGCCGTATCGACACGTTCGCGTCGCACCGGAACGAGCCCTCCTCCAGGTTTCCGTCGTTGACGCCGATGAACATCAGAATGTCCCGGAGCTTGCGCAGATAGGCCTCGGCTTCGTCGGCGCTCCGAAGGTCAGGTTCACTCACGATTTCGATGAGCGGTGTCCCGCCACGATTGAAATCGACGATCGTGACGGCACTGCTTCCCGAACCGTGGATGTTCTTCGCTGCGTCTTCCTCTACGTGAATGCGCGTGATCCCGATCCGCTTGGTCTCGCCATCGACTTCAATGTCGAGATGGCCTCTGCCGTTGAGCGGAAGCTCGAACTGCGAGATCTGATAGCCCTTGGGCAGGTCGGGGTAGAAGTAGTTCTTGCGTGCGAACACACTATGTGAGGCGACGTCACATTCGAGTGCCAGGCCGGCCTGAACGGCGAGCTCGATCGCTTTTTCGTTGGGGACCGGCAATGCGCCTGGAAGCGCCAGGCATACTGGACACGTGTGCTCGTTCGGCGGCGCCCCGTAGTCGGTCGGACAGCCGCAAAACAGCTTGGTTCGCGAGCGCATCTGGGCGTGCACTTCGAGGCCAATCACAGGCTCATATGCGGTCATGCGCCGGCGTTATAGCGCACCCCTCGGGGAAGGCCATGACGCGAAAAAGCCGAGATACGTTGGCATTTCGCTTGGGATTTTCCCATCATGAAAACGGGGAATCATGCCTTCGGAGTCTAGGCAGGGGAGCGACGCGCCCGAGCATTTTCGGGTTCTGGTCGTGGACGACAGTCCAGCGATTCGACGCCGTGTCGTGGAGAAGCTCCGGACGCGAGGCTACGAGATCACCGAAGCGGGCTCCGGCGAAGAAGCGCTCGAGCTCACTCTGAAGCAGGCCTTCGACCTCGTGGTGAGCGACATCGAGATGGAGGCGATCACCGGCGTGCAGCTCTGCCGCGTGCTTCGCGGCGATCCAGGAATGGCAGACATCGCCTTCGTTCTACTTACCGCGGCCAAGGCGTTTCAGACGCGGTTCTGGGGTCGCAAGGCAGGCGCCGATGTCTACCTCGCCAAAGAGGAGATGGACGAGAAGCTCCTGCCAGCCATCGATGAGCTCATGAAGGGGCGGAGCCCCCGAGACAGCCGGAGCCCGGAGCTGACGGGAACACCGCTCGAGCGCGTGAGCGCCGTGCTCGATCATCACCTCTTCGACGTGGTGGTGCAGTCGGAGGTCCGGCGCCTGATGGACTACGTCACCGACCGCCTCGAGTTCGCCGAGCGGGTCCTTGGGCTCGCCTCCGAGGTGATCGGTTGTCCATACTTGGTGCTGGAGCTTTACGGCCCGGGAGGACCAAGCTATGCGATTCGCGCGCGCGGCCCGTGGCCGGACGGCGATGCCCTGCCCGGCCTCGCTGCGCTCGGGATTCCAGAGAGGAGCCTCACGTCCGCTAGAGCGACGGTTGAGCGGGACCCGCGCTTCGGTAGCGGCGAAGAGGTGATCGGCGGGCACTCGAAAACCTTCGACATCCGGGTCGGCGAGGAAAAGCTCGGCGCCCTTTGGGTGTTCGGCGGCGTCGGCTTCTGCGCGGACGCCGACCTACGCAGTGCCGCGCTGGTCGCCGATGCACTTGGCGTGGTCGTGAAGTCGCTGTTCCTCGTGGAACAGACCCAGCAGCTGGCGCTGACGGACGGCCTCACTGGCCTCTACAACCGCCGCCACGCGGAGAAGCGCCTAGAGGAGGAGATCGCGCGCGCTCGGCGGAACAACAAAGGCCTGTGCGTGGCCATGTGCGACGTCGACCATTTTAAAGCGATCAACGACGAGTTCGGCCATGGCGCCGGAGACCGGGTGCTTCAACAGATTGCGAGCTCGCTCACCGAGTACGTGCGCCGGAACGACATCGTCGCGCGCTGGGGCGGCGAAGAATTCCTCGTGATCTTCTCGGAGATCAAGCTCACGGCAGCACGGATCGTCGCCGAGCGGCTGAGGGGTCGACTCGCTAGCACCCCGAAGGTCGACGGCGGACCCGACGGAATCAGCGTCAGCATCGGGCTCTCGATGCTTCGACCCGGAATCACCGCAGACGCCTTGATCGAGCAAGCGGACCAGGCGCTCTACCGTGCAAAGGCCCGCGGCCGAAACCGTGTGGAGGTGGCCGGCGAAGAGCGACGGAGCAAGCCTTCTACGGTCATGCGGAAGCAGGGCAGCGACGCCGCCGACGAGGCCGAGGCGCAAAAAGCCGACGAGAACTAGCGCGTTCAGACGAGTCGGCGAAGGAGGCCAAGCGCGTCGAGATCGTCGACCGCCGTTGCAGACCGGTGCAGACCGAGCCGTGCCACGGTTTCGGGCTGCAGGTCGGACATCGTCGCCGTCACCGATGCTCCCATGTAGGCGTAGAGCGAGAAGCTCCGATATCGCTCGAAGAGCCATTCGAGGTCGACATCGGTGCGCGGTGTCCCGTACTCGATGAGCTTTTCGCAGTATCGCCCGAAGAGCGTCCGCTCGTGTCTTCGCCGAAGCTCGATGTCGAGGGAAAGCACGAGGAAGTACGCCAGGTCGCGGACCCCTTGATGGTACTGGGCGACCTGCCAGTCGAAGAAGCCCGCTTGGGCGCCAACGAAGTAGGCGTTCCCGACGTGGGAGTCGCCGTGGATCATCGTGAGCGGTCCCTCAGCCCAGTAGCGTTCGAGCGCGGGGCGTTTTGCGTGGATCGCGGACGCGCCAGCTCGGACGGATGCGGGTAGCAACTCAGAGAAACGGTCCAGCGTCGGTCGGTGGGCGCGTTGGCACACGAAGCGCTCGACGGCGGCGTTTCGCGTGTCGCCAGCTCGGCGAAACCAATGGAGCTCAGTCCCGCCCGAAAAGGACACGTGCAACCTGGCTAGGGCGTCCACGACAGATTCCGCCTCGGCCAAGGTGACCACATCCGCGATGGTCTTGAGGACCACGCCCTTCGCGCCGAGGTCTTCGAGGACGAGCGCATACGAGCCGTTGCGATCGAGTCGCGCGGCATAGACCTCCGGAGCGCGAACCTCGAGTCTCGGACGCGCATGCCGATAGAACGCAACCTCGGTCGATCCGAGCTCGAAGATGCGTCCGAACAGCTCTTCTGCCAGGCGCGGCGGTCTCACCTTCACGAAAACCGACTCCGGCGCGCCTTCGGGTCGCGCTCCGGGCGCATACTCGACAGCAACGCGCCGCCGCGCCGTCGTCCCCGAATCTTCGCTGAGCGTACGGACTGCCCTGACGCGGGCGCCTGCAAAGCACGAACCGAGAACGCCACCCAACCAGGGGGCGTCCACATCGTCCAGCGTCGCCGGAACGGCATCGGAGGCCGGGAGCACTCGACCGAGCCCGAGGCGTCCGAGCTCGCTTGCGACGCGGACCCCAACGCGAAGCCCGTCCAGCATCAGTCGAAACGGTCGGGGTGCCTGCCGCTTAGGCCGCAGGTGTTCTCGATGGCCTGGGCCACGGTGCAGAGACGCTCCTCCTCGAACGGCGGGGCAACCAGTTGCAGGCCGATCGGCAACCCCTCGTTCGAAAGCCCGGCGGGCGTGCTGATCGCGGCTAC
>CBDUCC010000416.1:0-3614 GCA_965365555.1 uncultured Myxococcales bacterium
ACGCGGCGGATGCCTGCCATCGCGAAGACCGACACGACACGTACCGCCTCTTCGAAACTCAGAAGGTCGCGGCGGATCGCGTGCTCGTCCTCGCCGCTTGGTGGCATGCAGTAGACGCATGCAAGGTCGCAGCGATCAGTGACGCTCAGCCGCAGGTAGGTGTAGCGACGCCCGCGCGCATCCCGGAGCAGCGGAATCGCGTTGAAATCCTCGGGCCGCGCGGGCCATTCCTCGTAGACCGCGGACCGGCTCTCCACCAAGGGCAAGCGGCGCACCCGCAGAGTGTAAGGGCCGACGCGGAGCGGTCAACGCCGATCCCCGCAAGCCCTGGCGCGCTTGACATCCGCGCAGCGGGGTTTCAGGCTCTCGCCTTCACTGAATCACGATTCATTTTCAGGAGCAACGCGCATGGCATCCAACGGAAACCGCGTCGCGGTCGTAGCCGGTCTACGAACCCCTTTCGCAAAACAGTGGTCAGCATATCGCGAGCTGAGCGCTCTCGATCTGGCGAACATTGTCGTGTCGGAGATGCTGCAGCGCGTCGACCTCGATCCGAACGAGATTCAGCAGGTCGTCTACGGCCAGGTCGTGCCTTCGGTCGAGGCGCCGAACATCGCGCGCGAGATCGTGCTCGCGACCGGCATGCCCAAGAGCATCGAGGCGTACAGCGTGTCTCGGGCCTGCGCGACGAGCTACCAATCGACGGTCAACATCGCCGAGGCGATCATGGCCGGCGCGATCGACACCGGCCTGGCGGGCGGCGCGGACAGCGCGAGCAAGGTCCCGATCACCGTGTCGAAGCGGCTCGCCGAGGCCCTGATGGAAGCGACCAAGGCCCGCAGCCTGGGCGAGCGCGTTCAGGCTTTCTCCGGACTGCGGCCGCGCGACTTCGCACCGGTCCCGCCAGCGATCAAGGAGTTTTCGACCGGGCTTTCCATGGGCGAGAGCGCCGAGAAGATGGCCAAGGAGAACCACATCAGCCGCGAAGCACAGGACGAGTTCGCGCACCGGAGCCACAGCCTTGCAGCGAAGGCCTGGGCCGAAGGCAAGTTCGATGACGAGGTGATGGAGGTGTTCGTCCCGAATCGGTTCGAGGAGTCGATTCGCGAGGACAATCTGGTTCGCAAGGACGGTGAGCTCAGCAAGTACGCGAAGCTCAAGCCGGCGTTCGACAAGCAGCACGGGACCGTCACCGCGGGCAATAGCTCCCCGCTCACCGACGGGGCGAGCGCTTTGCTCCTCATGCGAGAGGACAAGGCGAAGGCACACGGTTTCGACGTGCTTGGCTTCGTCCGGAGCTACGCGTTCGCCGCCCTCGATCCTGCCGGACAGCTTCTGATGGGTCCGTCGTATGCGACGCCGATCGCGCTCGATCGAGCCGGGGTCAAAGTCTCCGATCTCGACCTCATCGACATGCACGAGGCGTTTGCGGCTCAGATCCTCTCGAACACGCAAGCCTTCGAGTCCAAGGAGTGGTCGGAGCAGCACCTCGGCCGCTCGGAGAAGATCGGCGACATCGACTGGGACAAGTTCAACGTGACGGGCGGGTCGATCTCGATCGGGCATCCCTTCGCGGCCACTGGCGCACGGCAGATCACGCAGACCTTGCGTGAGCTCAAGCGCCGCGGCGGAAACCTCGCACTCTGCACGGCGTGCGCAGCCGGCGGCCTGGGTGCTGCCATGGTTTTGGAGGCGGAGTAATGGCGAACGAAGCACTCAGCATCGAGAAGCGCGGCGACGGCGTAGCCATCGTCCGCATGGACATCCCCGGCGAGCCGATGAACACACTCAAGGCGGACTTCGTCGACACGTTCACGGACGTCTTCGGTCAGCTCGAGAACGATTCCGAGATCAAGGCGATCGTATTTACGTCGGGCAAAAAAGACAGCTTCATCGCCGGCGCCGACATCACCATGCTCGAACAGGTGAAATCGGAGGAGGACGGCGAGCGCATCTCTCTCGCAGGCCACAAGGCCATGGCCCGCATCGAGGGATGCTCTAAGCCAGTGGTAGCGGCGATCCACGGGGTCGCGCTCGGCGGCGGTCTGGAGGTGGCGCTCGCCTGCCACGCCCGTGTGGCGAGCGACAGCAAGAAGACGAAGCTCGGGCTTCCCGAGGCTCAGCTCGGCCTGCTCCCCGGAGCGGGGGGAACGCAGCGCCTGCCGAAGTTGATCGGGGTGCAGCCTGCACTCGACATGATGCTGACCGGCAAGCAGATCGGCGCCAAGAAGGCTCGCAAGCTCGGCCTCGTGGACGATGTCGTTCCGCCCTCGATCCTGCTCGAGACGGCTGCCGAGCTCGCACTCGCCCGCATCGGCAGGGCACCGAAGTCGGAGAGCTTCATCGATCAGCTCAAAGACAAAGACGCGGTCGCGGAGCTCGCGCTGACGAAGAACCCCGTCGGACGGAAGGTGCTGTTCGACCAGGCGCGCAAGCAGCTCCACAAGCAGACGCGCGGAAACTACCCGGCCCAGGATCTCATCATCGACATCGTCCGGACGGGGCTCGAAGATGGCTTCGAAGCCGGGCTCGCTGCCGAGGCGCGCGGGTTCGGTCGGCTGCTGACGACACCGGAAGCCGCCAACCTCATGAGCATCTTCTTTGCCACCACGGCCCTCAAGAAGGACAGCGGAGTCGACGACCCGAGCGTGAAGCCCCGGACGGTCGAAAAGGTCGGGATGCTCGGCGCGGGCCTGATGGGTGCGGGCATCGCCTACGTCACGACGGCAGTCGCGAAGATTCCCGTTCGGTTGAAGGATCGGGATGCCGACGGCGTGATGGCCGGCCTGCGGTACATCCGCGGCATCATCGACGGACGCGTGCAGCGAAAGCGGATGAGCGAGCAGGCGGCCAACCAGCTGATGCTCCAGACGACCGGCACGACCAGCTACGAGGGCTTCCAGGACGCCGACGTCGTGATCGAGGCGGTCTTCGAGGATCTGTCGCTGAAGGAGAAGATGGTCCGCGACGTCGAGACGGCGGGCCGCGATGACGTCATCTTCGCCTCCAACACCTCGTCACTTCCCATCACCCAGATCGCCGCGGCGAGTCAGCACCCCGAGACCGTGATCGGCATGCACTACTTCTCGCCGGTACACAAAATGCCGTTGCTCGAGATCATCGTGACCGATCAGACGGCGGACTGGGTCACCGCGACTTGCGTCGATCTTGGAAAAAAGCAGGGCAAGCACGTCATCGTCGTGAGGGACGGTGTCGGGTTTTACACGAGCCGCGTGTTGGCGCCGCTGATGAACGAGGCGGCGCACCTGGTCGCCGAGGGCGTTCCGATCGAGAAGATCGACACGGCGATGCTCGACTGGGGCTTTCCCGTCGGCCCGCTCAAACTGACCGATGAAGTCGGCATCGACGTGGGCGCCAAAGTCGGCAAGATCATGGTCGAGGCCTTTGGCGAGCGGATGAGCCAGCCCGACGGCATGTCGAAGCTCATCGAAGACGAGCGCTTCGGCCGCAAGAACGGCCGAGGCTTCTACCTCTACGGCGGCAAGAAGAAGGGCGTGGACGAGTCGGTGTACGGGGTGCTCGGCGTCGAGCCCACGAACAAGAGCGTCTCGAGCGAAGACATCACCTGGCGCTGTGCGCTCCAGTTCGTCAAC
>CBDUCC010000417.1:0-3614 GCA_965365555.1 uncultured Myxococcales bacterium
GCTCATCACCCGCTGCCTCACTGGCGAGCAAGCCCGTCGCTCGGTGGACTGGACGGTGCTGATCGCCATCGCCGCAGCTTTCGGCGTCGCGATTGCGCTGCAAAAAAGTGGCGCCGCCGACGTTCTCGCAAACCGTTTGATCGACGTGGCCGCGCCCTTCGGTCGCATCGGACTGCTCGTCGCGCTCTACGCGATTACGGCAGTGCTGGCAGGCCTCGTCACCACCAAGGCAGCAGCCGCCCTGATGTTTCCAATCGCCGCGACGGCGGCCGAAGCGCAAGGCATCGGGCTTTTGCCGATCAGCTACATGGTCATGATTGCCGCGGCCACGGCATTCTCGACTCCGATCGGCTTCCAAACCAACCTGATGGTCTACGGCCCGGGCGGGTACAAGTACACCGACTTCCTGAGGCTCGGCCTGCCGCTTCAGACGCTCGTCGGGATCAGCACCGTTACGATCATCGCCCTCGCCTGGCTCTGAGCCCGATGCCGCGTTTCCCGAACACCTCCAACAATGCGCGGTCGGTTTCGGACCGCGTCTACAGCAGCCTCGCCGAGCGAGCTCGCGCGCGAAACGACGAGGTCTTTCCGCTCCACGTCGGCGACACCTACCGGGAGCCAGTGCTGGCCGCACGCGCCGAGTCACAGCGGAGTCGTGAGCACCCGGGCCTGCATGCCTACGCCCCGGTCCGTGGCGAGCCCGCGCTCATCGACGCCTTCATCGACTACGTGAAAGAGCGGCACGGCGACACACTCGACCCTGCTTTGGTCCAAGTGATGTCCGGGGCGACCGCCGGGCTCAGCATCGTCTGTCAGGTCCTGCTCGACCCAGGCGACGAGGTGCTTCTTCCGTCGCCGTTCTGGCCGCTCAGCCGCGGCATCATCGCCACCAAGGGCGCGCACCCTGTTCAGGTCCCGTTCTACACCCGGCTCGGCGAGCCCGGCTTCGACCCGGAGGCGGTCCTCGAAGCGGCCGTCACCGAGCGGACGGTCGCACTCTACATCAACACGCCGAACAACCCGAGCGGCCGCGTCCTGAGCCCCGAGACCGTCGATGCGATGCTCCGCGTCGCGGTGCGCCATGACCTTTGGGTCTTCTGCGACGAGGCCTACGAGGAGATCTACTTCGACCGCGATCCACCGAATGCCCTTTGGAAGCGACCGGAGATTCGGGATCGCGCGATTGCCTTTCACACGCTCTCGAAGAGTTATGGAATCGCCGGAGCGCGGATCGGATTCACGCACGGTCCCGAACACCTGATGGGCGCGGTCGTCGGGATGCAGACCTTTCACACCTACTGCGCGCCGCACCCGATGCAGTTCGCCGCCATGGGGGCGCTCCGAGAAGGACGCGGATGGGCGGAGGAAGGACGCAGGCTCTACAGGGACGCCGGCTACCGAGCGGCCGACGCGCTTGGGGTACCCCGCCCTGAGGGCGGGACCTTTCTCTTCGTGGACGTCAGCCCGCACCTCGAGCCGGACGCCAGCGACTGCGGCGCGTTTCTCGAGCGATGCGCCGATGCCGGTGTATTGCTCACGCCCGGGGCGTCCTGCGGCGCCGACTATGCCCGCTGGGTTCGCCTCTGCTTCACGTCCGTGCCCCAGGATCGACTCGAGGTGGCGCTGCAGAGGCTGAGTCCCCTCGTTCGAATACCTGCCGGCTGAGCCAGGAGTCGAACGACGGCGACCCCGGCCCGGTGAGCGCGAGCGTCGCGTACACCGCCGCGTAGAGCAGTGGAAGCTCTCGCATTGCCCAGGGGTCGTTGAAGTGATGAACGAAGGCCGCCACCATCATCATGATGAAGAGCGCGATGGCGGCGAATCGGCCGAGCAGGCCGAGGATGAGAAGCGCCGAACAGCCGATCTCGGCGAACAGCACGAGCTGCAAGCTCACCTCGGCACCGACGTTCAGTGGATCGGGAAACTCGTGGACCAAGGTCTGGTACTCGAGCGCCTTTGGAACCCCGTGACTGAGCATCAGAAGGGAAACCGCAATTCGCAAAAGGAAGAGGCCGTTGTCCGCGATCGTGCGCCGCATGCGGCGGAGCCTAGCACGGCGAATTCGAGGCGGCTGTGGGGGTTGTCTCGTGAGTCGTTAGACTGAGACCGTGGGGTCTTGTCCAGCATGCACGTCGATTTCGTTGTCGGGCTACGAGGCGAGTCCGGGCGTGGAGGTGGAGCTCTGTGCGCAGTGCCGGGGCCTCTTCGTCGACCGCCACGAGATCCGGGAGCTGGTGGGCGCCGGCTCGCTCACGCGAGCGACCGAGATCGTACCGGTGTCACTCGGCCAGGAGATCGGAATGCGCTGTCCGAAGTGCGTCGACCCGGCGATGCAGCCGCTCCGGGTCGTCGGACTCGACGACGCCTGCTCCTGGCAGTGCCGATCCTGCGGCGGCCTCTGGCTCGCGGAAGGCGCCTTCTTGGCGCTGGCGCGGGCACTCCGTCATTCGGGAAGACAAGCCACCTCGGCCCTCAGGGCCGAGATCCCAGTACCGACGGGCGAGGACGATGGGCTCGCGCACAGTCGAAGCCGCCATGACCAGGGGGCGGAGAACCTGATCGCCCTTCCCGCCGTGATGATCCTAAGCTGGCTGCTCTGCTCGACCGGCCTCGGACGCTTGTTCGCCTCGATGGTGGGCATGCCCTTTCACGAGCTCGGGCACGCCGCGGCGTCCTGGCTCAGCAGCCGCATCGCGGTCCCGCTCCCCTTCTTCACGCTCTGGTACGACGACCAGTCTTGGTTCATGGGCTCGGTGGTCGCCCTGGTGCTCGGCTGGTTCCTGTTCCACACGCACCGCGAGAGGAACCACTTCATGCTCGGGGTGAGCTGCGCGCTCGTTGCTGGCTGGCTCTTCGCCACCTTCCTCGTCTCGCCGAGAACCACCTTGATGTGGCAAATCCTCGCCGGCGCGCTCGGCGAGATCGGCTTCGGCGCATTCCTGCTGACCGCGTTTCACTTCCCGCTGCCCGACCGCTTCCGCTGGGACTTCTGGCGCTGGGTGGCGCTGCTCCCCGCGGCGCTCTGCTTCATGCATGCGCTCACGCTCTGGCGCCGAGTGGCCGCCGACGTAACGCTCATGCCTTGGGGTTCGGCGATCGGAGCCGAGAGCGACGGGGACATGAACCGGCTCGTGCAGCAGTTCGGCTGGGGCGCCAACGAGCTGGCCGAGTTCTACTTACATTCGGCGTACGTCGCGCTCGCCGTGCTGGCAGCCACGTACGCATACAGCGCCTATCGGCTCAGGCGCTGAGGCCCCACTTGGCCTTGTTCTCGGCAACCTGCTCGGGCGTCGGCTGATCAGAGCCGTCGTTCACCGGAACCTCGAAGTCGTCCTGAGCCTCGACCATCTTGGCGTTGAGCTCCGTGTCGTCCGAGAACACGTCCGGCACGGAAGCATCTTCGTAGATGGCCTCCCAGGGACATTCCGGCTCGCACGCGCCGCAGTCGATGCACTCTTCGGGCTGGATGTAGAGCTGATTCGGGAACGTCTTGCTGTCGTCACCCTTGTACTCGTAAATGCATTCCACGGGGCAGACGTCGACGCAGGACTTGTCGACGCAATCGCGGCAAAGACGTGTAATGACCCAGGTCATCGGACTCCCTTCCGGAAAAA
>CBDUCC010000418.1:0-3606 GCA_965365555.1 uncultured Myxococcales bacterium
CCGATGATGTCAGCGACCCGGTGGGCCTCGTCGGGGTCCGAGGTGGTCGGCCCGAGTAGCACGTCGTCTGCGCCGGCGTCCTCGGCCTGCTGGAGCGCGTCCTTCAGGGCCTGTGGCGTCGTTGCGATGCAGATCTGCTTGACGTTGGTGCGCGCTGCCGGCGCCATGAAGTTCAGGTAGCGCTCGAGGTAGGCGTCGAGTTGCTCCCGGGCGTTCGGGCCGAGCGCATACCAAAAGCCCGTTCCGAGCCAGGGCGCCGGCTTGCCACGCTCCTCCCATGCACGCCGCGCTGCGCCGAACTGGAGCTCCATCTCCGCGGCCGATGGACCGAAGCTGAACCCGCAAAGGCCATCGGCCCATTTGGCTGCCGCCTCGATCGACTCGACCATCAACGAACCGGCGAGGAGCTTCGGGCCGCCCTCCTGGACGGGAGCGGGGCCTACCGGAAGGGCGCCTTCGACCACTGGCTCTCCGCTCCACACGCTCTTCATCTTTGCGACCGCCTTGGCGAGTCGCGTGAGCCGATGACCGAGCGGCACGTCGACCGAGGCGTAGTCCTGCTCGCGTCCGCCGACGCCGAGCCCTGCGACGAAGCGCCCGCCGGACAGCACGTCGATGGTGGCGAGCTGTTTTGCGAGCATCACCGGATGATGAAGCATCGGGACGAACACGCCGCTCACGATCTTGACTCGCTGGGTGAGCGCCGACGCCGCTGCGAGAGCGGCGGTCATGTCTGGGTTGTAAAATGAGATACGCTCCCCTGCGGCGAGGCTGGCGTACGGGCCCGCGTCGATGCGCTCGCACCAGGCGAGGAAGGTGTCTCTGTCGAGGCCCGGTGCCATCACCGGCAGGTTCATCCCGATTTCCATGTGCTCCTCTTTGGCTCCCGAGGGAGGCTTTGCATCTCCCCGCATTGGCGTTTAGGACTAGCCACCTCGGGCAGCCCAAACGGCGTGACCGGCGGAGGATACACCATGCGAAACCCCAAGGATTTCTTCAAACCCATGGCCATCGGGGCGCCGGATCCCGTCCGCGAGGTTCCCTTTCGGCCCTCTCGGATGATCCACTTCTTCGACCCCAGCAATCCGAAGATGGCTGCGAAGGCGCCGAGCATCGCCGAGAAGTGCGACGTGCTCCTCGGAAATCTCGAAGATGCGATTCAAGCCGACAAGAAGGTGGAGGCCCGCGAGGGGTTCGTGAAGATCGCCAAGGAGAACGACTTTGGCGACTGCCAGCTCTGGACGCGGGTGAACAGTCTCGACAGCCCTTGGTTCCTCGACGACATGACTCAGATCGTCGAGGAGGTCGGCAACAAGGTCGACGTGATCATGGTGCCGAAGGTCGAAGGACCCTGGGACATTCACTACGTCGATCGGTTGTTGGCGCAGCTCGAGGCGCGCGGCGGTGTCAAGCGTCCGATTCTCGTCCATGCGATTTTGGAGACCGCACTCGGTGTGGCCAACGTCGAGGAGATCGCCGCTGCCAGCCCGAGGATGCAGGGGCTCAGCCTCGGCCCGGCGGACCTCGCAGCGTCGCGTCGCATGAAGACCACTCGGGTCGGGGGCGGACACCCCGGTTACCTCGTTCGTGCTGATCCCAATCCGGACGATGCGGAGGCTCCGCGCACTACGGCGCAGCAGGATCTCTGGCACTACACGATCGCGCGCATGGTCGACGCCTGCGTCGCCAACGGGATCTTCGCGTACTACGGACCCTTCGGAGACATCCGCGACACGCTTGCCTGCGAAGACCAGTTCCGAAACGCATTCTTGCTCGGCTGCGTGGGCGCCTGGTCGCTTCACCCGGTTCAGATCGACATCGCGAAGAAGGTCTTCAGCCCGCCGGTCGACGAGGTGCTCTGGGCCAAGAAGGTCATCGAAGAGATGGGCGACGGCACCGGCGCGGTGATGATCGACGGGAAAATGCAGGACGACGCCACCGTCAAGCAGTGCAAAGTCATGGTCGAGCTCGCACGAATGCTCGCCGAGAAGGACGCCGACCTGAAGGCGGCCTACCAGTTCTGAGAGGTAGTTTCATGAGCACCAAGCATCGCCCCCGACGAAGCATGTTGTACATGCCCGGCTCGAACGCCCGTGCGCTCGAGAAGGGCCGCGGCCTCGACGCCGACGCGCTGATCCTGGATCTGGAGGACGCCGTCGCGCCGGATGCCAAACAAACCGCGCGCGAGCAGGTGGTCGCCGCCGTCAAGCAGGGCGGCTACGGCCATCGCGAGATCCTGGTGCGCACCAATGGCTTGAACACGCCTTGGGGCTATGACGACCTGGTTGCTGCCGCGCAGTCCGGGGCCGACGCCGTCCTGCTTCCGAAGGTGGACAGCGCGGACATGGTGCGTCAGGCCGAGAGCGTCATCGACGCGGCTGGCGCTCCGGAGTCCATGGCGATTTGGTGCATGATGGAGACGCCGCGCGGGATGTTGCGCGCCGAGGAGATCGCGGACGCGAGTCCGCGGCTCGGCGGCTTCGTCATGGGCACTTCGGACCTCACCAAAGACCTTCACGCGCGGCATACGGCGATGCGGTTGCCGATGATCACCTCGCTCGGGCTCTGCCTGCTCGCGGCACGCGCGGCCGGCATCGCGATCCTCGACGGGGTGTACCTCGACCTCTCGGACGATGAGGGCTGCAAGGCGTCTTGTGTTCAAGGCGCCGAGCTTGGCTTCGACGGTAAGACGCTGATCCACCCGAAGCAGCTCGCTCCTGCAAACGAGGCCTTCGCACCGTCGGAAGCCGAGGTCGACTTCTCCCGCCGCATCATCGAGGCCCACGCCGCCGCCGAGGCGGAAGGCAAAGGCGTTCTCGTCGTCGACGGCAAGCTGATCGAGAACCTCCACGTCGAGAACGCCAAACGCCTAGTCGCCCTCGCCGAAGCCATCGCCTCTCGATAGGGGACACGAACCCCCTCTAAAACCGACACCATTCCGCGTGGTTGCACACCCAACTGCGAATTCTTGCGCCGCGGTGTGAATGCGGTGCAGGAGGAATTCGCGTTTGGTGTTCTAACAATCGGTAACTTTGGGGTTTTCGGGGGCCGAGCCTGTCCCCCTGGGTGGGCAAGGGCGGGGTGTGCTCTACAAACCGGTCATGGGAAGACCGGTGTGCGTCGTCGTTGGGATTGGACCGAAGAATGGGCGGGCGTTCGCGACCCGCTTTGCTTCCGAAGGGTATGCCGTTGCGCTGCTCTCTCGGTCCACCGACTACGCGAGCGCACTCGCGGAGGAGCTCGATGGGAAGGCATACGCCTGTGATGTCACCGACGCAGACGCCATCGAAGGCACCTTCGCGCAGATTCGCGAAGACCTCGGCGAGGTCGACGTGCTTCTCTACAATGTTGGGTCCGGTCAGTTTGGGACCTTCGACGATGTCTCCGATGACGCCTTCGAGACCGGCTGGAAGATCAACGTTCGCGGGCTTCTTCAGTCCACTCGGCAGGTCGTCGGCGCCATGCGCCGGAAGGCAGAGGGCGTGATCGTGATCACCGGCGCGACTGCCTCGCTTCGAGGAAAGCCGTTTACCGCAGCGTTTGCTCAGGCCAAAGCCGCACAACGAAGTCTCGCGCAATCCTTCGCCCGCCAGCTAGGGCCGGAGG
>CBDUCC010000419.1:0-3605 GCA_965365555.1 uncultured Myxococcales bacterium
GAGGAATGCCAGCCCGTGTCGGGTGTGGCGCTCGCCAGCGGCGGCTGGCTCGGATCCCACTCGGCGATCGGCCCGCCGTCCGCGCCGATCCCGGTCTCTGGAAGGGGTTCGAGGGTCAGGTCCCCGCGCTCCGAGTCGAAGATGTTTCGTCGAAGAATGATCGCGGCGTCCCGACGGCGGTTGAACGAGGTGCCGCCCGACGCGGTCTTCGCGCGCGGCCGGGGCGCTCGAGCGTCGGCGCCCGTGCCGAGCAGCTCGGCGGCCAGGACCCGCGTCGTCCCCTGCGCGAGGAAGAACGCGCAAAGCCCGAGCGTTGCGAGGATAATCGCGACGGAGAATCGTCGTTCTTGCGGAGTTGCCACCGAGAGTGAGTAGAGCAACGCCCGTGCCGAACCCTGAGGCCAAAAAATCCAATGATTTCAGGGTTAAGCACCCGACTTCGGGCCTCGGATAGAGACAAGGTGGCGAGCTTGATCCCTCGGAATTGACAAAATGACAGCAGTCTCGGCCCGAGGGCCTGCCGGGGCTGGTTCCCGGGTCCCTCCGCTCGACCTCAGTCCGCGTGCTCGCTCTTGTCGGAGCCCAGCTTTCGATAGATCGTTCGTGCGGAAATCCCAAGGAGTTGTGCGGCGAGCTGCTTGTCCCCGTCGGTGTGCTTGAGCGTCCCCTGGATGACCCGTCGCTCGACTTCGGCAAGCGGCGTCCCCACGGGAAAGGCGAAGGTATCGACTCTGGGCTCGGCCCGAGCCACCGGGTCGGGCAGGTCCGCGAGCTTGATCACTCCAGTGGTGTTCAGCACGACCGCTCGCTCGATCACGTTTTGGAGCTCACGAACGTTGCCAGGCCAGTCGTACGCGACGAGTTGTTCGATTGCATCGCGCTCTACGGCGAGCGGCTCTTTTTGGTTCTTGGCGCAGTACATCTCGACGAAGTGCTCGGCGAGCAAAGGGATGTCCTCGCGACGGGCCCGAAGGGGCGGGCTTGTCAGCGCGATGACGTTCAATCGGTAGTAGAGGTCCTCACGGAACTCGCCCGCCTCGACGGCGGCGTGAAGGTCGCGGTTCGTCGCTGCGATGAGGCGGAAGTCGGCCTTCTTCGTGCGGCCACCCACCGGCTGGTACTCGCCTTCCTGCAGGACCCGCAGCAGCTTCACCTGGACGGCCGGCGACAGCTCTCCAATCTCGTCGAGAAACAGCGTACCGCCCTCCGCTTCCGCGACCCTACCGTCGCGCCGAGCCACCGCTCCGGTGAACGCCCCTTTTTCGTGCCCGAAAAGCTCCGACTCGACGATCGTCTCGGGGAGGGCGGACAGGTTCACGCCCACGAATTTGCCACGGCCGCTTCGCTCGTGGATGAACCGGGCGAGAAGCTCCTTGCCCGTTCCGCTCTCTCCGAGGATGAGTACGTTTGCGGATGACGGCGCCGCCTGCGTGGCGATCTCCAGGGCACTTCGAAGAGACGCCGCGGACCCGACGATGCTTCGATCGCTCAGCTGCGAGAGCTGCTGGCGAAGGTCCTTGTTCTCGACGATCAGTTGATGGCGCTCGGCTGCCTTGCGGACGGTCTTCACCATCTGCAAGCGCTTCAGAGGCTTCTCCACGAAATCGTACGCTCCGGCGCGCATCGCTTCGACCGCCTTCTCGACTGTGCCGAAGGCGGTCATCAAGACGACTTCGGCGTCGGGCACGACCGTTTTCAGAGCTTTGACGAGCTCGATCCCGTTCATTCCAGGCATCATCAGGTCGCTGACCACGACGTGAATCTCGCTCTGGCGACAGACTTCGAGCGCCTTTTTTCCGCTGGTGGCCGTCTGCACGGAGAAGCCTTCGCGCTCGAAGATCCGGCGAAGCGATTCCACGTTCGGTGTCTCGTCGTCCACGACCAGTACCGAGATCGGCTCCGCGCCTTCCGAGTGTGACTCTCTGACAGCCATTCTTGACATTATGTCAGTCTCTGACACTTCGTCGAGGCTTTCCGTTGTCATGTAAGTCGCTGAAATCAAGACTTTTTCTCCAGTTGGATGGGAGGGCCGAGGCCGCACGGTCCCCTAGCCGTGCAAGTGCCGGGCCAGCCCTCAGAGGTCCAATCGGAGCTGCGGTTCGCTCACCGTCTTGATCGGGGGCCGGACCGGAGGCGTTTCGCCGGCAGCGTACCGCAGCCCGAGGCGCTCGCACTGCGTCGTGAACAGACGTTCGGTGGCCTGCCATCGGGGGCCCTGGCCGACCATGCGCGATCCGAACCGCGAATCGTTTCGCCGGCCGCCACGCGCCTCCGCGATCGCATTCATCACCTTGGCCTTTCGAAGAGGGAACGCTTCGGCGAGGCGTGCCTCGAAGATCGGCGCCGTTTCGAGCGGAAGGCGCAGCATCACCTTGAACGCACTCGTCGCGCCCGCGTCCGCGGCCCGATGAAGGATCTCTGGAACCTGTGCGTCGTTGAGCCCAGGGATGATCGGCGCCACACCGACCGCGGTGTCGAGGCCGGCGTCCGCGAGCGCTCTCAGCGTCTCGAAGCGCTTGCTCGGAGGGCTGGCGAACGGCTCGATCGCCCGCGCGTCATCATCTCGCGCAAAGGAAATGCTCATCGACACCTGGCAACCGGCGACGCGCTGCAGCTCTTGCAGCACGTCGATGTCTCGGCGAATCAGCTTCCCCTTGGTGATCACTGTGACGGGTGTCGCGAAGTCGGCGCATGCTTCGAGGCAGCCTCGAGTGAGGCGATACTGCGCCTCGAGCGGCTGGTAGCAGTCGGTGTTCCCTGAAAAGGCAATCCGCTCACGCTTCCACGATCGTTTCGCAAGCCGCTGCCGGAGCAACGCGACCACGTTGACCTTGACGACGATCTTGCGGTCGAAGTCGGTGCCGGCTCCGAACCCCAGATACGGATGCGTAGGGCGCGCATAGCAATACGCGCACGCGTGGAAGCAACCTCGGTACGGATTGACACTCCACCGGAAGCCAATGTCGGGGCTCCTGTTTTCGGACAGCGCGCTTTTTGCCCGCTCCTCCAGCACCTCGAGGTTGGCCGGGGGACCTTCTCCCTCCCATTCGAGATACTCGGTTTCGAAGCGGTTGGGCGGATTCTCTCGACTTCGTGGCACTGGACATCTGCACAGTACTCGGCCCCTCGCAAGAATGCCACCCCATTCGTGTAGGCGAGGCTTCGCATGGACGGGGACCGAAGTCGGGGTTGTGTACGTCCAGCCGCCTAGAGGCCGCTCGACTTCAGACTCTCGTCCTGTTCCTTGGTGAGCGGCAGATGCAGGCCGCACTCACGCGTCTGACCGAGGATCCGTCCCTCTCTCGGATCCATGTCGGCGGTGGTCGGTATCGTCGAGTGATGATCCCCAATCGATCGGTACCCCTGCTCGAAGAGCGGATGGTAAGGGAGGCCGTGGCGAGCCATGTAGGCATCGATTTGTTCCGAGCTCCAATGGAGGATCGGATGAAGCTTGATTCGACCATCTTGTCGGTCGATGCGTCGGAGCCCGGCTCGGTGTTGGGTCTGCTCCGATCGCAGCCCTGCCATCCAGGCTTTGGCTCCAAGCTCTTCCAGCGCTCGCTGCATCGGCTCGACCTTGTTGATCTCCCGATAGCGCTTCACGC
>CBDUCC010000420.1:0-3594 GCA_965365555.1 uncultured Myxococcales bacterium
TCATAATCCAGTCCCTGGCGCTCTCTTATAGCCGCGGGTTACGAATCAAGCCCCCGCCCCTCTTGGCAGAATTTTCCACTGCTCGCGTCATGGGCATGCCTATTCTTGCAATCTTTGCCATCGTCCTGGCAGCGGTCATGGCGGTGGTCCTTGCACGCACGGTCTATGGACGGTCCGTCATTGCGATCGGCCAAAACGAAAAAGCAGCCCATCTTGCCGGCATCAAGGTGGAACACACGAAGTGTTTTACCTATTTGATGAGCGCCGTTCTCGCCGCCACTTGCGGCTACTTCCTGTCGGGATTTTCCGGCGGTGCCGCGCTGAATATGGGCGAGGAATATCTGCTGGCGTCGATTGCCGGCGGTTTGACGGCCGGGGTCGGCGGTATCGCGGGAGCGCTGAATTCGCTCATCCGCGACATCGCCTACATGGTCGAAGAAGTGGCGAAGCAGGGGGAGCATTAGGGACGGGTCCCGGATCCCCACGGGGAGAGCACGGTCCGAAGCCATCGGGACCGGCCCCTAACTTGGTGAACACAGTGGCAGGGAGTACACGGAGACATGAGCAAGGTTGAAGAGCTTCTCGACGCAATTGGCTCGCTGACGGTCCTCGAGGCCGCCGAGTTGAAGGAAATGATGGAGGACAAGTTCGGTGTTACGGCGGCCGCTCCGGTCGCGGTCGCGGCGGCTGGTGCCGCTCCGGCCGCTGCTGAAGAGCAGACGGAGTTCGACGTGATGCTGGTCGGAATTGGCGACAAGAAGATCCAGGTCATCAAGGCCGTCCGCGAGGTCACCTCGCTCGGTCTGAAGGAGGCCAAGGATCTGGTCGACAACGCTCCGAAGCCGGTGAAGGAAGGCATCTCCAAGGAGGAGGCCGAGGCCATCAAGGCGAAACTGGAAGAGCAGGGAGCCACCGTCGAGTTGAAGTAGTGGTGTCATCGGGGCCCCGCACTGAGGGTCCCACCACACAACTCGAGCGTTGGCTCTAGATGCGTAGCTCTTCAGACAAGAAGGCAGTTCGCGCTCGCACGGCGCCCTATGCGTCCCTGCGGCCCGTTAACGGGTCCCCGGGGGTCAGGGCGTTCTGTGCCTTCATATCGCAGTACATGAACCGACCCCACGGGTCGGTCCACCACCAGGGGTGAGCAAGTTGGCTGAACCGAACAACACCGGATCGGTAGTCTCTTTCGCGAAGCTGGACTCTCCGATGGAGACCCCGCATTTCCTGGACGTCCAGATCCAGGCCTTCGAGCGACTCCTGCAGCCCGACATCGAGGGCGACCGCAGGGATGTCGGGCTCGAGCGGATCTTCAACGAGATCTTCCCGATCGACGATGTGAACGGGAACTACTCGCTCGAGTTCCAGTCCTACTCGCTCGGCGAGCCGAAGTACTCGGTCGACGAGTGCATGGAGCGCGACATGACGTTCGCGGCGCCCCTGAAGGCGACGCTGCGCCTCGTGCTGTGGGAAGACCTCGGCGATGGAGAGCGCCGACCGGCGGATATCCTCGAGAAGGAAGTCTACCTTGGCGACCTTCCTCTGCTCACCGAGCACGGGACCTTCGTGGTCAACGGCGCAGAGCGCGTGATCGTCAGCCAGCTGCACCGTTCCCCCGGTGTGGTGTTCGAGGAGAACGTCCATCCCAATGGCACGCGCCTCTTCTCGGCACGGATCATTCCGTTCCGTGGGTCGTGGGTCGAGTTCACGCTCGACATTCACGACGTGATCCACGTCCACATCGACAAGCGGAAGAAGTTCCCGGCCACGGCCCTTCTGCGGGCGCTCGGTCACGGGACGGATCCGGACATCCTCGAGTTGTTCTACGAGCATCGCGAGGTTCTCCTGGGGGAGATCTCGGAAGATCGGACGATCCGTCGGGAAGTGATCGGCACGCCGCTGGTGGAATCGATCCTGGACGCAGAGTACGAAGGCGATCCGCGCGTGCAGGACCTGGGCGCGTTCGATCCGGCCAAGAGCGAGCCGATGTGGCTCGCGGACGACGTGGCCGCCGAAGGCGAGACGCTGGCTCGCATGGGCGAGCGGCTGGACGATACGCTGGCCCGTCGGTTCAAGGAGGCGGGTGTCAGCGAGGTGCCGGTGTTCGACGAGCCCACGGCCTTCGTGGCGCGGCGCGGCGAGGAGCTCACCGACGACCTGTACGACCGCCTTCTGAGAGCGGGTGTCGAGCGCATCGAGGTGTTCTCGAGCGCCGCATTCATACCGCTGCGTGGGTCGTTCGAAGATCTGACGATGCGTCGCGACTGGAGCGTGCAGCCGACCCTCGCCGAGGATGTGCTCGATCCGAAGAAGGGGAAGGTCCTCGCCAAGCGGGGCGACGAGTTCACTCTCGAGCTCTTCACCAGCCTGCGCGAGAAGAAGGTCCGCGAGGCACTCGTGTTCACCGGTGGGCCGCGGGGTGAATCGCCGCTGATCCGGAACACGCTGGCCAAGGACCCCACCAGTGGTGAAGCCGAGGCGCTGCGGAACATCTATTCGCTCGTGCGCCCCGGAGAAGCCCCGAACATCGAGACGGCTCGGACGGCGCTGGACCGGCTGTTCTTCAACCCGAAGCGCTACGATCTCGGGCGCGTGGGACGGCACAAGGTCAATCACCGCTTGCGCGATGTCTACCGATTGCTCGACATCGAAGTACCGACCTCCAACACCACGGTACTGGCGCCGTCCGACTTCGTGGCGATCGTCCGCTACCTGATCGAGCTCAGCGAGGGTCGTGGCTACACGGACGACATCGACCACCTCGGCAACCGGCGGGTACGCTCGATCGGCGAGTTGATCGCGAATCAGTTCTCCGTCGGACTGTCCCGCATGGCCAGGCTGGTCCGCGAGCGCATATCGATCAACAGAGATCCTGACAAGATGAGCATCGACGACCTAGTGAACGCGCGGACGGTGAGCGCGGTGATCCAAGCGTTCTTCGGCAGCTCACAGCTCAGCCAGTTCATGGACCAGACGAATCCGTTGGCCGAGTTGACGCACAAGCGCCGCCTGAGCGCGCTCGGGCCGGGCGGTCTGAGTCGTGAGCGGGCGGGCTTCGAAGTTCGAGACGTGCACTACTCGCACTATGGCCGGATGTGTCCGATCGAGACGCCGGAGGGACCGAACATCGGTCTCATCACGTCGATGACGACCTTCTCCCGGCTCAACGAGCTCGGTTTCCTCGAGACGCCGTATCGCAAGGTCATCGACGGTATCGTCACCGACGAGATCGAGTGGCTGTCCGCGTCCGAGGAGGAAGACTATTCGGTCGCGCAGGCCAACGCCGCGGTCAACGCCGATGGCAGCTTCGCCAAGGACCTGGTGCTCTGCCGGCGTCGTGATGACTACCCGCTGCTGCCGCCCGACGAGATCGACTTCATGGACGTGGCGCCGGACCAGCTGGTGGCCGTGTCGCCGTCGCTCATTCCGTTCCTCGAGCATGACGATGCGAACCGGGCCCTGATGGGCTCCAACATGCAGAGGCAGGCGGTTCCGCTCCTGTTCCCGGACGCGCCGCTGGCGGGTACCGGGCTCGAAGAGAAGGTAGCCGCGGACTCGGCTGCCGTGATCTCGGCGCGACGAGGGGGAAAGGTGACT
>CBDUCC010000421.1:0-3583 GCA_965365555.1 uncultured Myxococcales bacterium
GTTCAAGGCGTTGCGGCGGGTTTCGTCACGCGCTTGGACGGCTCGTACAGCAACGTGGTTGGGCTTCCAGCAGCCGAGGTGGTCGAGCTCTTGCTCGAGCACGGCGCGATCGAGAGATGGCCATGACCAGGGATTGGGTCGCAGCCCTCGAGCAGGTGAACGCCCGGATCGCGCAGGCCTGCGCCAGCGCCCGCAGAAGCACAGACGAGGTCCGGCTGATCGCCGTGTCGAAGGCGCACCCGGAGGAGGCGATCCGCGAAGCCTACACCGTCGGTCTTCGCGTGTTCGGTGAGAACTACGCGCAGGAGCTCGCACGCAAGGCCGAGTCGCTTTCGGACCTCGAAGGGATACAGTGGCGTTTCATCGGTCATCTTCAGCGCAACAAGATCAAGCTCATCGAGAAGGCTCGAGCTTCCGTCGACACCGTCGACTCCTCCCGCTTGGCGAAGGCGATCTCGGCCAAGGCGGCCGCTCGCGGCGCCAGGGTCGAAGTGTTGCTCCAGGTCAACGTCGGGCGGGAGCCACAGAAGTCCGGCTGCCTCCCCGAAGACTTGCCGGCGCTGGTCGATTCGGTGCGCTCTCTCGAACACGTCGATCTCGCAGGGCTGATGACTGTCGCGCCGCATTTCGAGGACCCCATGGACGCGCGCCCGCTGTTCGCCGAGCTTCGGCAACTCGCCGAGGCCCATGAGCTCTCCGAGCTGTCGATGGGGATGACACACGACCTCGAGGCTGCGGTCCTCGAGGGGGCGACGATGCTCCGAATCGGGACAGCGCTTTTCGGGCCTCGTCCTCCGCTTCGCCCCTAGCCAGCCGCGTTCTCGACCATCTGGCGGAGCTCGGCCGAGCGTCGCGTGGCAGCCCGAACCGCACCGACCATGGTCTGTGCGAACCCGGACTCCTGGAGCGAATCGAGGCCCGCACGTGTCGTGCCACCGGGGCTGGTCACCCGCTCGCGAAGGACCTCGGGCGACTCGTCCTGCTCCCGCAGTAGCTTCGCCGCGCCGAAGACCGTCTGGGCTGCGAGTTCCAAGGCGACACCTTCATCGAGTCCTTCGCCGACGCCTGCGTCGCGCAGCGCCTCGATCATGGCGAATACGTAAGCAGGCCCCGAGCCGCTCAGCCCAGTGACGGCGTCCATCTGCGCTTCGGGCACACGAACCGTCAGCCCTACGCTCTGAAACAGGCGCTCGGCGAGCGAAAGGTCCGCTTCGGTCGCCTGAGTGCCGCCCGAGATGGCGGTCGCGCCCGCGCCGACGAGAGCCGGCGTGTTCGGCATCGTCCGCACGACCCGTGCACCGCGGTGCAGCGTCCCTTCGAGGATGCTGTTCGACACGCCGGCAGCGATCGAGATGACGAGAGACTCGGGTCGAAGCTCTCTTGCGACCTCCGGCAGCAGCTCCCGGAAGACTTGCGGCTTCGTGGCGAGGATCACGATGTCCGCTCGTCGAAGCGCCTTCGCGTTGTCCGAAGTCGTGTGCACCCCGAGTGTAGACGCGAGCGCTTCGAGCCGCGCCGTGTCGGGGTCTGCCGCCAGGATGCGATCGGCCTTGGATGTCGACGTGTCGACCAGGCCTCGGATGAGGGCGCCTGCCATGTTTCCGGCGCCGATGAACACGATCATCGGGGTTGTCGTCATGGGAGCGCTCTTACCACAACGCGAGCCGCCGACATACCGGGGGGCTCTAGGCGCAGGCCGCTTCCACGTCGGCGATCTCCTTGGGCACGCCCGCCGTCAGGACTTCGTGACCGGTTGCCGTGACCACGACATCGTCCTCGATCCGAATTCCAATGCCACGCCATCGTTCATCCACACCTTCGGCATCCTCGGCGACGTAAAGGCCCGGTTCCACGGTCAGCACGAAGCCTGGCTCGAGTGCGCGGTGTTCGCTTCCCTCGTAGTACCGGCCGACGTCGTGAACGTCCATGCCGAGCCAGTGCGAGGTGCGGTGCATGTAGAAGGGCTGATACTTCTTCTCCTCGATCAGCGTGTCGACCTCCCCGTCGAGCAAGCCGACTTCCACCAAACCTTCGGTGATCGATCGCACCGCGCCGAGGTGGATCTCTTCGAGGGTGACCCCGGGGCGAACCGCCTCGATGGCCGACTTCTGAGCTGCGAGGACGATTTCGTACAGGGCGCGCTGCTCGGGAGCGAAGCGGCCGTTCACGGGGAACGTTCGCGTCACGTCGCTCGCATAGTAGGCGTACTCGCAGCCGGCATCGATCAGGACCAGCTCGCCGTCGCTCATCGTTCGCGCCCCTGCACGGTAGTGGAGGATGGTCGCGTTCGGACCCGAGCCGACGATGCTCTCGTAGGCAGGACGCTCACTGCCGTGTCTCCGAAAGACATGAAGGAGCTCCGCGTCGAGCTCGTATTCATGGACCCCATCGGAGGCGAGCCGCATCGCGCTCAGGTGCGCCTCGGTGGTGATGTCGGCCGCGCGACGCATGAGGCCGAGCTCGAGGTCGCTCTTCCTGAGGCGCATCTCGTGCACGTGTACCGATGGATCGACCACGATCTCGGGTGCGCTCACGCCTTTCCGGCCGCCGCGCCGGAGATGCCGGAGGCATGCGAACAGCGTCGAGTCGAACTCCTCGTTGTCGGCGAGACGGTAGAGCAGACGCTCGACGTTCCCGAGGTAGTCGGGAAGACGGGTGGAGAGCTCGGAGATCGGAAAGGCGGCATCCACGCCGAATCGCTCGACGGCCCCTTCGACCCCGGCCCGTGGCCCGTCCCAGACCTCTCGTTCGGGCATGCGTGGGCGAACGAAGAGCACCGACTGATGCTCTTCGTGCTGATTGCTCAGAACGAGCACGCTCTCTGGCTCGTCGAACCCGCTCAGATAGTAGAGGTCGCTGTCCTGTCGGTAGGGGTGCTCGACGTCGTGGTTGCGCACCGCGAGCGGCGCCGACGGAAAGACGGCGACTCCATCCCCCATCCCCTCGAGAAGCTGCTTTCGACGTGCGGCAAACTCCGACATCGGGCCGAGCCTAGCAGCTACCCATCGGCCTGCATCTGCCCGCTCTTGTAGCGAGCCCAGTAGTCGTTCAGCGCCCGCTTCACCTTCCCACTCAGAAGCACCGCGCCGAGGATGTTCGGGAAGGACATGCCGAGGATCATCAGGTCGGAGAAATCGATCACATTGCCGAGCTTCAAGACGGAACCGAAGACGACGAAGCCCAAGAAGATCACCTTGTAGAGCATCGAGAACTGCGCGCCGAAGAGGAACGTCCAACAACGCTCGCCATAGTAACTCCAAGAGATCATCGTCGAGAAGGCGAAGAGAAACACGGCTAGGCTCAACACTTTGGGGAACCAGGGCAGGACGGTTGCAAAGGCGTTCGAGGTCATGAGAACTCCCCCTTCGGCTTCGCCCTCGTAGGCCCCTGTGATCACGACGACCAGGCCGGTCATCGTGCATACGACGATCGTGTCGATGAACGGTTCGAGAAGGGCCACGATCCCCTCTCTGACCGGCTCGTCCGTCGCGGCCGCCGAGTGCGCGATCGAGGCGGATCCCACGCCGGCCTCATTCGAAAACGCGGCGCGCCGGAATCCGGTGATCAGGACGCCGAGCGCACC
>CBDUCC010000422.1:0-3566 GCA_965365555.1 uncultured Myxococcales bacterium
GGTGTTCGATGAGGCCGGGGAAGCCGTCGGCGGCGCGATCGTTTCGCTCGCGGGCAGCGGCTTCTGGCCAGCACGATCCGTCGAGAGCGGTCCGGATGGGCGCTTCGTCTGGAGAGATGTGCCCGCAGGGGTCTATGAGCTGCGGGTGTCCAAGGGGCGCCTGGTCGCGCCGCCGCTCGAAGGGCTCATCCTCGACGCCGGTGCGAGGCGACAGTTCGGCGTGCGGCTCGCGCTCGGATGGACGCTGATCGGCAAGGTGGTGGATGCAGCCAGCGGCCGGCCCGTCGCCGGGGCTGACGTCACCGTAGCGACCGGAGCACTCGGCCTTCACACGCGTGAGGCAGTCACGGGACCGGAGGGCCGTTTCGAGGTGGAAGGGGTGGTCGGCTCCGAGCAGAGTCTCTACGTCGATGCCGACGGGTACGTCATCGCCGGGCCGCTGGTGCAGACTGAGGATGGCGGCCCGATCGTCATTCGGCTCGAGCGCGCGGCTCGAATCGAGGGCCGGGTCGTCGACGAGGCCGGCTGGCCGATCCCGAACGCGATGGTCCGAGCGTTCGGCGACGAAGCGAACGCGCCGCAACCGGTGGGAGACTCGCTCGCGGTGACGGACGGACCGGTGCCTCCCATCTCCGCCGTCGACGGGTCGGGACTCGCATTCGTCGGCCAGATGAGGAGCGATCGCGACGGCGGCTTCGAGCTCAAGAATCTGCGACCGGGAACCTATACGGTCGCCGTCAGCCACGGGGAGTACGGGCCGAAGGAGTCCGAGCCCATCCGACTGAGCGCCGGTGAGACCCGTTCGGGGGTGCGGATCGCCATGGAGCCGGGAGCCGAGCTGATCGGTCGCGTGGTGGACGAGCGGGGCTTCGGCCTCGAGGCGATCCCGGTGGAGCTCCGCGCAGTCTCAGAGCGCGCGCCGCGCATGGCCGTGACGGCGGATGATGGCTCGTTTTCGTTCCGGGGCGTGCGAGGCGAGGTCGAAGTCGTCGCCCTCCCCTACGACCTACCGGCCACGCGCGAGACGGCGACGGTCGAACCCGGGTCCCGAGTGGTCGTGGAGCTGGCGCTCGCAACGACGCTCAACACCTTGCGCGGCCAGGTGGTCGACGATCGCGGGTTCGGAGTCTCGGGAGCTCTCTTGACGGTGACCTCGGCGGACCCCGCCACGATGCTCCGGCGAAGCGCCAAGTCGGACACCGATGGAACGTTCTCCGTGCCGGCCCTTCCCGATCCGCCGTATGCCATCACCGTGGAGCACCCGGCGTACAGCACCACCCGAATCGGCGGAGTTGAGGAGATCGACGAGCTGCGGATCGAGTTGGCCGCCGGGGTGACGCTCATCGGCGAGGTGCTCGACGACTGGACGGGTGAAGGCCTGCCCGGCGCCCGCATTCGGCTCGAAGGACCGAGCGACGCAAACACACGAACCCGCGGCGACGGCACGTTCGTGTTCCGCCAACTTCGAACGGGTATCTACGACATCTCGCTCATGCATCCGGACTACGAAGCGCAGGCCCGGCGGGTCGTGCTGGAGCCTCCGCGATACGTCGACCGGCCTCAGGAGCTCGAAACCGTGCGCCTCGAACCCGGTGGCGTGGTCCAGGGGGAGGTGTTTGACGCGAGCTCGGACCCCGTCGCGGGCGCGGAGGTGGCCTGGGGCGATCCGCCACGCTGGGAACGTGCGGCGCGCACCGACGCAGCGGGAGGATTTCGATTGCGCGGGGTTTCCCCTGGCATGCAATGGATTACCGCGCGGCACGAGCGAGCGGGGGAAGACTCGACCCTCGAGCCGATTATGGTGCGCCCGCTCGAGACGTCGCCCGGCGCCTTCGTGAGGCTCCCGGGCGTTGCACAGGAGTGACGAAGCGGCGCTTCGGGCGTACTCTCGATTCGATGGCGGACTCCTGGCTCAAAAACCTCAGGGACGCCGGCGATATCCTACGCCGAGCGCGGAATCCGGCCGAGCTGGCCAAAGCGCTGGTGCCGAACGCCTGGCTCGCTCGGAAGGTGCTCAACGCGTCCCCTCCTGAATCAACGGCGACCATCTCGGCGACCGAGGCGGTCGAGGCGCTGCGAGTGCTCGGCAATGCCTTGAACGTCGAGGCGATCGGCGAAGACGGCAAGGTCGACTACGAGCGGCTCAGGGACTCGCAAACGTTCGCGGAGCTCGAAGGCACGAGCCGTTTGCTTCAGCTCGTCGATCCGTTGGAGCTGTCGGCCGATGCGTCGGCGATCGCGTTCTGGATCAACCTCTACAACGTGCTGGCGATCCACGCGGTGATCGCGCTCGACATCCGGGAATCGGTGATGGAGCTGCCCTCGTTCTTCGGGGTCGTGGCCTATCGGATCGGCGACTTCGTACTGACGCTGGACGAGATCGAGAATGGGGTCCTTCGACGAAACGCGCCGCACCCCGTGACCAAAGCGCGCCTCTTCGGTGACGACGACCCCCGGCTGGCACTCTGCCCCAGCCGTGTCGACGCACGGATTCATGCAGCGCTGGTCTGCGCGTCGACGAGCTGCCCGCCGGTTGCGTTCTATCGAGCGGACGACCTGGACGCTCAACTCGACCTCGCCGCAGACAACTACGTGCGTTCGGATGTCGAAGTCGACGACGTCGAGCGCTGCGTCCGGCTTCCGATCACCTTCCGCTACTACGAGCCAGATTTCGGACGCGAGGCCGGCGTGAAGCTCTTCGTCCTCCAGCACTCCTCGGGCCTTCAACACGAGTCGCTCCAAGCCGCCTTCGCCAACGACTACCCCCTCGCCTACCACCGCTACGACTGGTCCCTCAACTCAGGGGGACAGGCTCCCCCCTGACAAGAAGTGCAATTCCAAATATTTGCAGACCCAATCGCGATTTTTTCGAGCCCTCTCCTCCGTCGAGAGCGGGCTCGCATGCCTGGGTGAAGAATTCGCGTTTAGATCGGCAAACCGCTGGAATGATTGGTGTTTTGGGTGGGGTTCGTGTCCCGTGATCTAGAGGGGGGACCAGCGTTCGGCTTCTTTGTGGATGCGGCCTTCGCGTTCCAGCTTGATCAGGTGGGCTTCGATCGAGCGGAGGGCGAGAGGCCAGAGCTGTTTGGGAGTGTCGGCGTAGGCCTCGGCGACCAGGTGCCTCGGCCGCGATGGCTTGCCGCGCGACTCCAGCGCCTCGAGGACCTTCTTCTCTCGCATCAGGCGATGCTCGATGTAGAAGCTCAGAATGACCTGAGGCTGCCGGATCACCTCGCCGTGTGCAGGCAGAAGCGCCTCCGGTTCGAGCGACGCCATCTTTCGAAGTGACTCGATGTAGAGGAGCATGTCGCCGTCGTATGGCTCGACGATGATCGTCCCGACCGAGGCGACCATGTCACCGCAGATCATGATCCCCGTCGCCTCGTCCGTGAAGCACAGGTGCCCGGGCGCATGGCCGGGCGTATGGAGCGCGGTCAAGGCCGTCGGTGCCGGCCCGTCCAGCACGATCCGTTCGCCATCCTGAATCAACATATCGATATCGACGATCCCGTCGAGACGCTCTGCCGTCATCGCATGCGCCCAGAGGGGCAGCTCCAGCCGGTCGC
>CBDUCC010000423.1:0-3541 GCA_965365555.1 uncultured Myxococcales bacterium
TCGGCGGCCTGCCCGCGTTGCATCGTTGACCAGCCGATACCGATCGCGGCGACCAGGAGAACCCCTCCCGCCATCAGGCCAATGGGCTTGAGGTTGTCCTGCAGCCAGTCTTTGGCGACGGCGGCCTGGGCGATCGCCTTCTCCTCGACGAGCTCGGCGTCCCGGCCCTTCTGAGCGGCCTTGCGAGCCGCCTTCGCGGCCTGTTGGGCGGCGAGGCGCTGTCCTGCAGTCATCGGCGCGGATTTGTCGTCGTTGGCAGTGTCGTTGGACAAGATTTCCTCCCAAAGGCGGGGAATCCCGGGTGAATCGGGTCGGGACTATACACGGGGCCCCCGCGCCGTCAACGTAGCCTCGCGCTTGCCAAGCGCGCCGTGCTAGAGGGCCGCTGTGCGCTGCCTCGTCTGGATGCTCGGCTGCCTGACGTTCACGGCCGGGCTGCCGTCGGCGGCGCGAGCCTACGAGGATCGCGCAACCCTGGGCGCGGCGGTCGGGTACGCAGGGCTGGTCGATGCCGACGACCTTCCAAGCAACGCCGCCCATTTCGCGCTCAGTGCCGGGGGTGGCGTCGGAGACGCCTGGAGCATTCATGGGCTACTGAGCCACAGCATCTTCTTCGACGATCGCCGTCTTCAGCTCAGCATGGCGGGCCTCGAGACCGTCTATGCGCTGGACATCGTGCGCTTCGTCCCTCTGCTCGGCGCTGGCATGGACGGAATCCTCAGCGTTCGGAGCCGAGAGCCGCGGGGGGGTTTCGCGTTGCATGCGCTCCTGGGGTTCGACTTCCTGGTCAACCGGCGCTGGACCGTGGGCGCCGATGCGCGTGGCTTTTGGGTGGCGACCCATCGGAACAGCCGCCTGGGACCCTTCATGGGGACGGTTGCGCTTCGCGCGAGCGTTCGTTTCGACCTTCGTTAGGATCAGGGGCTGGTACGACCGGATCGCGCTCGCCGCCAAGAGAAGGACGATGCACGCGGCGACACGCTGGGAGGCTCCGAGAGCTGACGAAGACATGCCGGCTCATCGACCGACCCGGCTCCGTGTTGCGTTCAGTCGCGACCCTCGCCTAGCGCGAAGCCGTCATGGAGAACCGCCACGGCGCGGTCCGCGTGCTCTTCTTCGATCAAGCACGATGTCTTGATCTCGCTCGTGCTGATCGCCTCGATGTTGATCGCGTTGTCGGCGAGCAGTCGAAACATGCGCGCGGCGATGCCCGCATGGTTGCGCATCCCCACACCGACGATCGACACCTTGGCCACCGCATCGTCGCGGGCGACAGCCTCTGCTCCGACATCTGCGACGAGCTTCTTGGCGATGTCTTCGGCACGCGTCGCGTCTTCGCGGCTCACGGTGAAGGTGAGATCGGTGTGACCAGCCCGCGAAACGTTCTGAATGATCATGTCTACCGAGATGTTCGCCTCGGCAAGCGGTTCGAATACGCTCGCAACGACGCCCGGATGGTCCGGGAGTGCTACGACCGTGAGCTTGACGGTCTTCTTGTCGGCGGCGACGCCGGCGACGACGACTTTTTCAAGGAGGTGTTCTTCGTCGGTCACGATCGTTCCTTCCACGTTCGAGAAACTCGACCGCACATGAAGTGGCATGCGGTGTTTCATGGCGAGCTCCACCGAACGGATTTGGAGCACCTTGGCGCCAAGGGAGGAGAGCTCCAACATCTCCTCGTAACTGACACGCGGGATCTTGCGCGCGTTGCTGCATACGCCCGGATCGGTGGTGTAGACCCCGTCGACATCGGTGCAGATCTCGCAGACATCGGCGTTGACTGCGGCCGCGATGGCGACCGCCGAAGTGTCGGACCCGCCGCGTCCGAGCGTCGTGATGTTGCCGTAGGCATCCGTTCCTTGAAACCCGGCGACGACCAGCACGTTCCCGCTCTCGACCAGCCCTCGAAGGGCCCCACCGTCGATCGTTCGAATCCGAGCCTTGCGATGCACGTTGTCCGTCAGGATGCGAGCCTGGTGGCCGAGCAGTGACCGCGCCGGCACACCGAGCTCGTTGAGCTGGATTGCGAGCAGCGCAGCGCTCACCTGCTCGCCGCTCGACACCAGGACGTCCATCTCGCGCTCGGCGGGTCTATCGGATAGCTCCCAGCCCATGCTCAGCAGCTTGTCGGTCTCTCCTGCCATCGCGCTCACGACGACGATGACCTGATGACCCTCCTGATGAGTTTCGGCGACTCGCTGCGCGACTCGCCGAATTCGGTCCAGCGAACCGACGCTCGTACCCCCATATTTCTGTACCACCAGGCTCATTGGGCGGCGAAGAATAGCCGCGACGCTGCGCCGGGCAACTGCCAGCCCGAGAGGGAGAATCCCCCGGCATATTCGCGGGATCGGCCTCGTTCGATCGGGCGTTAGCCGAGCATGCGCCTACGCGACATCGTTTCGCGGACGGGACCTGGCGGCGGCTGCGGAGCACCCACGCCAGTCGGGCCCTGGGGCGACCCCGCCCGGCCCCGTTCGCGGTCGTTCCGATGGCTGGACCGCCGGAGAGCGTTGAGTGCGCGGAACGGTCGCCGCAGTGCGCTGGAAACCTCTCTGTGAGGCTGCTCACAAAGCGCTCAGGTGTCCCAAAAATCGTGGATTCATCCCGCCTCAGTTGTGTTAGCGTCGGCGCCCCCCCTAGGAGACCCTCGCATGACCAGTTCCCCCCGTACGCGCTGGCTCGCTGGCTGGCTGCTTTCTGCGTTGATGTTCGCAGGATGTTCCGGTGATACCTCGAGCGAATCCGGTGACTTGAGAATCGAGCTAGAGCTTGCCAACGGAGTCGAGATCGACGAAGTGAGCTACTCGATCACAGGCAACGGCATGGAACCGATGGTCGGCACGATCAACACGAGCGCGGCGGGATCCACCGCATCGTTCGAGGTGTACGGCCTGGCACCCGGTGACGGATACGAGGTGATGCTGCGGGCGGTATCGACCGACGCCCAGACGACCTGTTCGGGCGTCGCGCCATTCGAGGTCGTTGCGGGCGTTGCGACCGAGGTCGCGGTCATGCTGAACTGCATCCCCGGCGAAGAGCTCGGCGGTGTTCGCATCAACGGCAAGTTCAACTTCTGCTCGGAGCTCACCAAGGTGGTGGTCTCACCGTTGCAGACGTCTGTCGGGAATCAGATCAACGTTCTTGCGGAGGCGCGCGACGAAGAAGGGGATCCCATCGCATACCGTTGGACCGGCACCGGCGGCTCATTCGCGGATCCGAATGCGGCGATCACGACGTACACCTGTGAAGAGGTTGGCGAGCAGACGATCACGATTACGGTATCGGACGACGACTTCGACTTCTGCGACTCCAACTGGACCGTCGACATCACTTGCGTCGATGGCTCCGGTGGAGGCGGCATGGGCGGCACGGCCGGTGCTGGTGGTGGAGGCGGTGCCGGCGGCATCGGCGGCATGGCCGGCGCTGGTGGCACGGGCGGCATGGCCGGCGCTGGTGGCACGGGCTGCATGGCCGGCGCTGGCGGCACCGGCGGCATGGCGGGTACCGGCGGCATGGCGGGTACCGGCGGCATGGCGGG
>CBDUCC010000424.1:0-3528 GCA_965365555.1 uncultured Myxococcales bacterium
GGGTTGGCAGATGCACTACGGTCAGGAAGTGGACCCCTACCCGCCCGCCGTCGCGTTCGGCGATGCGATCCGCCAGGGGCTGGAGGCGTCGGGGATGCTGCGCCCGGCCCTCAAGAACATCACGGAGCCCGGCCGCGCGCTCGTCGGCGATGCAGGCGTGCTGCTGACCGGAGTTCTCTACACCAAGACCCAGGGTGAACGCCGGTTCGTCATCGTCGACGCCGCCATGACAGAGCTGATCCGGCCCGCCCTCTACGGCGCGTACCACGCGATCATGCCGGTCGCAGAGCCCGCTCCGGACGCTGAGCTCAGAGCGGTCGATGTAGTCGGCCCCGTCTGCGAATCGGGCGACTTCGTAGCCAAGGATCGGGCGCTCCCGGAAGTGAAGCCCGGAGACCTGCTCGCAATCCGAGGAGCAGGCGCGTACGGCCGCGAGATGCAGAGCATGTACAACGCGCGACCGCTTCCGCCCGAGGTGCTGGTCGATGGGGCACGCTCGCGGGTAATTCGACGACGAAGCGGCCCTGAGGCCCTTTGGCAGGGCGAGATCCTCGCATGAGCGGCGTCACCATCGTCGGAACGGGACACTTCGTACCAGGAAGCCCCGTTCCGAACGATGCGCTCGCTCGTGTGATGGAGACCAACGACGATTGGATTCACGCGCGAACCGGAATTCGGCAACGTCACTTCGCGATCGAGGGTCAGGGACCGAGTGACCTCGCACTCGAGGCGTCGAACCGTGCACTCGCAGATGCCGGGCTCGAGCCGAGCGACGTCGACTACATCCTCTTCGCCACCATGACACCCGAGCACTTTTTTCCCGGGTCCGGTCCGCTCCTCGGTGCCAAGCTGGGAATCGCGGGGATCCCTGCCCTGGACATCCGGCAGCAATGCGCGGCGATGCCCTACGCGTTCCAGCTCGCCGACGGTCTGGTGAAGGCCGGCGCAGCCGAGACGATTCTGCTGGCGGGAGCCGACGTGCACGCCGGCTTCATGCCCTGGCAGGACTGGGATGTGGTCCGCGGCGAGGCCGAGCGCGAGATCGCGGTCGACGCCTACGAGCGCGCGAACCGGCACCGAGGCCTCGCGGTCATCTTTGGTGACGGAGGGGCGGCCATGATCCTTCGCCGTAGCCCGGCCGCGGGCGGCGGCTTCCTCGGCGCCGAGCTTCATAGTGATGGCCGCGCCTACGACCACCTGTTCGTGCCCGGCGTGGGGTCTCGGCAGATCCCCTATGTGACGCCGGAGTCGCTCGAGTCCGACGCCCATATTCCGAAGATGGCCGGGCCCTCGCTCCTCAAGAAGGCGGTCCGTACCCTCTCGTCCACGGTGCGATCGCTATGCACCACCCATGGCATCGACCAAAACGACATCGATTGCTTCATTGCCCACCAAGCCAACGATCGAATCAATCGGGCCGTCCGCGACGCACTTCGCATCCCGTCGGACAAGATTCCCTCGAACATCGCGCGGTACGGAAACACCTCTGCGGCCACGATTGGCATCCTGACCGACGAGCTTCGACGTGAGGGGCGGATTCGTGACGGGGATCTTCTGTGCTTTCTCGCCCTCGGCGCCGGCCTCCATTGGGGCGCTGCCTTGATGCGCCTCTAGGCGCGCTGTCCGTGCAGCACGTCGGGGCGCTCACCGAGCTTGGGGCGGATGACGCCGCGCTCGGTGTAAATCGCGTCCACGAGGGCCGCCGGAGTCACGTCGAAACCCGGATGGCGACACGGAATGCCGTCGGCGACCAGGGTCGTATCCCCGACCCGCGCGACCTCGTCGCGGGAACGCTGTTCGATGGGGATGTCCTCGCCCCGTGGTGTCCGCAGGTCCACCGTGCTCCATGGCGCTGCGACGGTGAACGGCACCGCATGCTGATTGGCGAGCACCGCCACCGAGTAGGTTCCGATCTTGTTCGCAACATCGGAATTGGCCGCAATGCGATCGCTCCCCACCACGACGAAGTCGATCTCGCCTCGCTGAAAGAAGTGTCCCGCCATCCCGTCTGTGATCACCTCCACGGGGATCCCATCCCGATGAAGCTCCCAGGCGGTGAGTCGCGCGCCCTGCAGATACGGTCGGGTCTCGTCCGCCAGGACCCGGACCCGCTTGCCCATGCCGTGAGCCGCCCGAATCACACCGAGCGCGGTACCGTAGCCGCCGGTCGCCAGCGCGCCGGCGTTGCAGTGCGTCAGGATCACGGCGTCCTCGGGCACGTCCGCGGCTCCGAGCGCCCCCATCCGGCGACAGGACTGGACGTCTTCACGATGGATGGCCTCGGCTTCGGACAACATCTCGAGGAAGCGATCCTCTGGGGACCGATCGGCCACCTCACCCGCCTTGCGAGACATTCGCGCGATCGCCCAGGCGAGGTTGACGGCGGTCGGTCGCGTAGCGTTCAGGACACGGCCCGCAAGTCCGTTGGCTATGAGGAACATCTTCGCATCGCCTTCCTCGTCCCGGGCGACGAGCGCGAGCGCATACGCGGCCGCGATTCCGATGGCAGGAGCCCCGCGCACCACCATCGAGCGTATCGCTTCGGCGACTTCGTCGGGCTTTCGGCAGCGGAGGTACCGCACCTCCGTGGGAAGCCGTCGCTGGTCGAGCATCACGACGTCGCGTCGTTCGGGATCGAACTCGACGGCGAACCACTCAGCTCCACTCAAGGGCTCCCTCGAGAGGAGCTCGGTCATGCTTCGTCCAGGAGACGGCGAAGGGTTTCGTTGACCACTTTCGGATTGGCAGCGCCCTTCGTCGCCTTCATCACCTGACCGACGAAGTATCCGACCAGATTCACCTTGCCACTCTTGTACTGCTCGACCTGCGAGGGATTCGCCTCGATCACTCGCCTCACCTCGTCTTCGATCGCGCCAGAGTCGGTGACCTGCGCCAATCCTTGCTCGTCGATGATCGCCTTCGGCGATTTTCCGGTGTCCACCATCTCCGCGAAGACCTTCTTCGCGATCTTGCCGTTGATGGTACCGTCTTCGACCGCACTCAGCAGGTCGGCGACCGAAGCCGCCGCGACCGGAAAGCTGGCGTCGAGACCATCCGTGATCACGTGCCTAAGCAGCTCGGCCTGGACGAAGTTGGCGGCCTTCTTGCCAGCGGATGCGAGCTTCACCGCCGACCGTTCGGCAAGAAGCTGTGCCACCTCCTCGAAGTACCGTGCGACCTCCGGGTGGGCGGACAGCACGCCGGCGTCGTACTCGGTCAGACCCATCTGCTCTTGCCAGCGTGCCCGCTTTTCGGCGGGCAACTCCGGCAGAGCGTCCCGGAGCGCCTCGATCCGCGCCGACTCGACCACGACAGGCGGCAGGTCCGGATCGGGAAAGTAGCGATAGTCGTGCGCCTCTTCCTTGCCCCGCATCGAGATCGTCTTGCCCTGCGCCTCGTTCCAGGTTCGGGTCTCCTGAACGATGCTGCCCCCGCTCTGAAGAACCCCCTCCTGTCGCGCGATCTCGTGATCGATCGCCTTCTTCACGAATCGAAACGAGTTGATGTTCTTCAGCTCGGTCCGTGTGC
>CBDUCC010000425.1:0-3491 GCA_965365555.1 uncultured Myxococcales bacterium
CACAGAAGCGGTTGATCGAGTCGAAATAGCTCAGGTCGACCTGGATCATCTCGAAGTCCATGTTTCCGGTCGCGGCTTGGACCTCTTCTCCCGCCTCGGGGATCCCGCTCCGGCACGCCATGATCACGTGAGCGCCACGCTCGGCAAGACGCATGGCAATACCCTTTCCGAGTCCGCTATTGGCTCCCGTGATGAGGCAGGTTCGACCGCGCAGCGAGACGTTCCTCGGAGTTGGAGCGACCTTGGGTTCCTGGCTCCGCTGGTCGAGCAGTCCGCTCAAGACCGCCGTGAAAGGGTTGCTGTGCGATCGTCCGGCCATAGCCGCAGCACTCTAGAAAACTCGGCCAGGCTGTCAACGAGAACCGATGATCTGCAGATATTCGGCCACGACCGGCCCGAGTCCGTGGAAGAGCGCACGGCCGATCAACGCATGACCGATCGACACCTCAGCGATCTGGGGCAGCTCGAGAAACCTCGGAAGATTCGCGAGGTCGAGGTCGTGCCCCGCATTGACGCCGAGACCGACGGACGCCGCGTGTTCCGCGGCCCTGCGGTACTTCGCGACCGAGGCGGTCAATACATCGCCGCCATGCTCGAAGGCACGGGCATAGGGCTCGGTGTAGAGCTCGACCCGATCGGCACCGAGCGCAGCCGCCCAGTCGATCGAGTCGAGCTCCGGGTCGACGAACACACTCACGCGCACTCCGGCGCCCCGAAAGCGTTCCACGTTCTCCTGCAATGGCCCCCTCGGTGTGTCCGCGGGCCACCCGGCCTCGCTCGTGAGCTCGCCGGGACGAACGGGAACCAGAGTGCACTGATCGGGGACGATGCTCAGGACGAGCTCCACCCAATCGGGTCGAGGATCGCCTTCGATGTTGTACTCGACCGTGGATCGGAGCGGACGCAGTAGCTCGGCGACCTCGTACACGTCGACGCGCCGGATGTGGCGCTCATCGGCGCGCGGATGGACCGTGATCCCCGTGGCCCCGGCCTCAACGCAGGTCCGGACCGCCTCGAGCAGGCTCGGCACGTTGCCGCCCCGGGAATTTCGGAGCGTCGCGACCTTGTTCACGTTGACGCTGAGCCGGGTCATCGGGCGTTTCTTAGCTCCCCGATCGCGTCGCGCCAGCGTCGGCTGGCCAGTCGCGCAGCCCTGCGCTACATCCCAAATGAAACACGTTCTATTACGCCTGATAGCGTGCTTCTATTAATTGTGTAATAAAGTGCTGATGATGAACGTGAGCGCCAAAGCGGTCGTGCTCGAAGTCTTGTCCGCGGGAGAGTCGATCTACAAGGGGACCCTGCCCGTACGATCGCTGGTCCAGGCGGCCTCGGTGTTCGACATCGCCGAGAACAGCGTCCGCGTCGCGATCGTTCGATTGCGCGCCGAAGGCCTTCTCGAGTCGCCGGACCGGGGCGAGTACCGGCTCGGGCCCAGTGCGCAAGTCGTGAACGAGAAGATCCACGGTTGGCGAACCGTATCCACGCGGACCTCCCTATGGGATGGATCCTGGGCAGCGGTCTTCACCGCGGATCTCTCCCGAACGGATCGCCCTGCACTGCGGCGACGCCTGCGAGCACTTCGCTATCTCGGGTTCGATGAGCTCAGGCCGGGCCTGTTCGTGCGGCCCAACAACCTCAGCCCTGGAATCGAAGGAATACGGGACGAGCTCTTCGCTCTAGGTCTCGACGAAACAGCTTCCGTGTTCCGGATCGACGACCTCCGTGCCGATGAGGAGGCGCGCGCTCGCGAGATGTGGGACGCGCCCGGCCTCGAAGCGGCGTACTCGAGACTCCACGGAGAACTGAGCAACAGCATGCGGCGCCTCGAAGAGCTGCCCTTGGATCACTCCGTGCGGGAAGCGTTTTTGCTGGGACGCGAAGGCATTCGGCAGGTCGTGCTCGACCCGCTTCTTCCGAAGCCACTGGTGGACGAAGAAAAGCGGTCTGCTCTGGTGGGGACGCTACGCGATTACTGCGACAAAGGCCTCAACCTTTGGACCCGCTTTCTCGAGCTCGAGTAATTCGACTATGCTGCCCCTCATGAAGTCGGCGGATTTCGAGTTCAAGACGGTGGACGGCGCTACGCTGTTCGTTCGTGGCTGGGTGATCGACGAGCCGAAGGCGGTCGTCCAGGTGATCCACGGGATGGCGGAGCACGGGGCGCGCTACGCGAGGCTCGCCCACGCTCTCGCCGAGGCCGGCTATTGCACCTACGCCCATGATCATCGCGGCCACGGCCGCAGCATCCCCGAGGGTGGGAAGCCGGGTCACAAGGCCGACAGCGATGGGTGGAACCGCATCGTGGAGGACACCCACGGGGTCAACCGCGAAATCTCCAAGCGACACCGAGGCGTGCCGATCATCGCGCTCGGACATTCGATGGGATCCTTCGTCCTCCAGCAACTCCTGTTCGAGCATCCGGGCGACATGATCGCGGCGGCACTCTCGGCCTCCAACGGAAAGCCACCGCCCATTGCGGCCCTCGGCAAGCTCGTCGCACGACTCGAGCGCCTTCGCCTCGGCAAACGAAGTCCGAGCCCCGTCCTTCAGAAGCTCACCTTCGAGGACTACAACAAAGCATTTGCGCCGACGCGCACGGAGTTCGACTGGTTGTCACGCGACCCCGACGAGGTCGACAAGTACGTCGCCGACCCGCTTCTCGGATTCCCGGTGACGACGCAGGTCTGGATCGACATGCTCGCCGCGCTCGATCGCATCGCTAAGCCGAGCAACGTCGCGAAGGTCCCGAAGGGCATGCCGCTCTATCTGTTCGCCGGCGATCGCGACCCCGTGGGCAATTTCGGAAAGGGCATGAAGAACCTGTACGACGCATACAAGCGCGCGGCGGTGTTCGATGTGCGGCTCAAGCTCTATCCGGATGGGCGCCACGAGATGCTGAATGAAATCAATCGCGACGAAGTCACCGCGGATTTCATCGCCTGGTGTGACGAAATGGTCGAAGCGCACGGCTAGTCGTTCGGCGGACGACTCGTGTAAAGCGGACCCTCGACCGACCCACGAACCAGAGGCTTGGTCTCGGGTGTCCTTCGGCAGCGCCACAGAGCACTCCGAGAGCCGATCGCCTCGGCCCCTCGATACGCGTTGAAATCCTCGAACACCGCCTCGATGAGAAGCCCCGCGTCCGCAAGCGCTCTCTGCTTTTGAAGACCGCGCTCGCTCGCGCGTCGGCTTTGTCCGAAGCTGACGTAGAGGCGTCCGTCGGGCTTCAGCATCTCGATCGCTCGACTGATGAAGAGAACGAATCCTTCGATCGCATAGGGCGGGTCCGTGAACACTGCGCCGAAGCGGCCTCGTAGCTCGCGTGGAATCGGCTCTCGAAGGTCGTGGCGGATTCCCTCGTGTTCCCATCCGCGCTGCTCGGCATGCCGTGCGAGGATCGCGAGCACATCTTCGTCGGTGTCGAGCACCGATTGCGTTTGGCCGGTGCCGGCGAGCTGCACGTCCGCGCTCGTCAGGTCGTCGTCGCC
>CBDUCC010000426.1:0-3471 GCA_965365555.1 uncultured Myxococcales bacterium
CTCACGGGGAAGGAGCAGCTGGAACAATGACAGCAAGAGCAATTGGTGTATTCGCATTGGTACTCGTGATGGCGAGCCCTGCACTGGCCGGCCCGGCCAACTCGACGATCGGCGCGAAGAAGCTGGAACAGGACATGGTCCACAGCGGCGGTGTCGGCGCGCCAAGCGTGTTCTACGAGTGGTGGAACAAGGGCAAGGGCAAGATGGACTGGGGCCTATCTGGAGAGCTCGTCTACCTCGATTGGCTCGCCGCCCACACGGGGCGCTTCATCAAGATCGGTTTGGGCATCGATGGCATGCTTCGCTGGAACTTCGTCAGCAACAAGAAGCCCAAGGTGCAAAACGACTTCGCACTGCTGGTCAAGCCGGGCATTCTGATCGCCGGAAACCGGTTCGGTGGCGACTCTTTTACCTTCGGAATCAAGGGTGAGATCGGCCTGCCATTCACCATCGACGTTCATGAGCGGGTCACGGTCGTCACGGGTGGATTCCTCCCGATTGGCGGTTACATCAACAACGCCAGCGGCACGAGCTTCGGCGAGATTCCCATCCTCATTCGTATGGGCGTGGAAATCAAGGCCAACGAGAACGTCGCACCCTGGTTCTTCTTCGATCTCGGCCCTGGCATCCGCTTCGGAAACGTTTCTGGCACCGGCTTCGCCTGGCGGCTCGGCGCAGGCACCGCCTTCTGGGGTGTCATGGGCAAGAACAAGAACAAGTCGGACGCAGCGGCAACCGCTCCGGCCGAGTAGTCTATCACCTGCCCCGTGAGGGCATCTCGAGGAGAGGGTCGGTCTGCACGCGCAGCCGGCCCTTTTTTCGTTGGGTTTGCGCCGAAACGGCCCTAGGTTGCTGGCGGCGGGCGATGGACGAGCGGGCCCTCGCCGTGCATGATTGCCGCCTTCGACAAAGGAGCGAGCCGTGGCCGACAAAGAAACCACTAGCTTCATGCGATCCCTGTGCATGGGGCGCGTTGAGCAAGACGTGATCTTTCCCTTCCCCACCCTGTCCGAAGCCGAGAAGGAGACGCTCGCGGACATTTCGGGTGCTTTGCAGGGCCTACTCGGGCCGCGGACCGAGGACTTCTTCAAGTGGGACGAGGCAGGAGAGATGCCGGCCGAGTTCATCGAGGAGCTCAAGGAGTTCGGCATGTTCGGCCTGGTGATCCCCGAGGAGAACGGCGGGATGGGCCTCGGGAACATGGCGTATTCGCGAACGCTTCAGGAGGTCGCGAAGTACGACGCCTCCGTGGCAGTCACCATCGGCGCACACAGCTCGATCGGCATGCGCGGGCTGCTGCTCTTCGGGACCGACGACCAGAAGGCACGCTACTACGACAAGCTCGCAACGGGCGAGATGATCGCTGCCTACTGCCTCACCGAGCCCGGCGCAGGTTCCGATGCAGCGGCCGTGGCCACCACGGCCGTACGCGACGGCGACCACTGGGTCATCAACGGCAACAAGCTCTGGATCACCAACGGCGGCATCGCCGACTTCTTCACCGTCTTCGCCAAGACCGACGAGGAAGGCGGGCGCGGCAAGATGACCGGCTTCATCGTGACCCGGGACATGGAGGGCGTGAGCATCGGGCCGCACGAGGACAAGATGGGTCTTCGCGCCAGCTCCACCACCACCGTCCACTTCGACAACGTGCGCGTGCCGAACAACAACGTGCTTGGCGAAATCGGCCACGGCTTCAAGGTGGCGATGTCGATCTTGAACAGCGGTCGCACCGGACTCGGCGGCGGCTCGGTCGGCGCCATGAAACACCTGATCAGCCTCTCGACCAAACAGGCGAACGAGCGAAAGACCTTCGGCTCTCCCATCTCGAGCTATGGCCTCATCAAGAAGAAGGTCGCTCAGATGGTCATCGACTGCTACACGACCGAGGCCACCGTGACGATGGTCGGCGGGCTGATCGACGCCGGCTACAAGGAGTACCAAGTCGAGGCGGCCATCTCGAAGGTGTACGCGACCGAGTGTCTTTGGCGCACGGCCGACGAAGCGCTCCAGATCGCGGCTGGAAACGGGTACATGAAGGAGTACCCGTACGAGCGCATCGTCCGCGACTGCAGGATCAACCGGATTTTCGAGGGCACCAACGAGATTCTTCGGCTGCTGATCGCGCTCCAGGCGATGAACGAGGTTGCGAGCCAGCTCCAGGAGCTCTCTTCCACGATGAAGGGCATCTTCAACGAACCGATCAAGGGCTTTGGCGTGCTCTCGGACTACGCGCGCAAGCACGCGGCGCTTCGCACCGGCATCGGCGGACAAGCCAAGTTCCAAGGGTTGCACGATGCCCTGAACGAGCAGGTGGGGCTTTTCGAGGATTCGAGCCGTGACCTCGCGCAGGCCACCGACCAGATCCTCCGAAAGCACGGCAAGGGGATCATCGGCAAGCAGTTCGCCAGCCACCGGCTCGCCGAGATCATGATCGACCTCTTCGTCATGGCCTGCACGATCAGCCGAGTGCAAGCGTCGATCGAAAAGAACGGTCTCGAGGCGGCACAACCGGAGATCGACATCCTTCAGACCTTCGCCCGTTCGGCCAACGTTCGAATCAAGCACAACTTCCGGCGCATCGACAGCAACGATGATGAGCTCTTGAAGAGCCTCGCCGACCAGGCATTCGAGGCCGAAGGGTACGGCTGGGACACGATCTGAGCGTGCCGGAGTACACGCGAGACGAGGTAGAGGAGATCCTGCGGCGCGCCCTGCAGACGCAGCCGCTCGAGACCCTCTCGCACGAGGATCTCGTGGCCGCGGCGGTCGAGGCCGGCATCGACGCGGACGACGTGGAGGCCGCGGCCCGGCAACTCGAGGCAGAGCGTGAGCTGCGCGCCGAGGAGGACCGCATCGTCGGCCACAGAAAGCGCCGTTTTCTGCAGAGCATCTACACCTTCGTAATCGTCAACTCCGGCCTGTTTCTGATCGACGCGATGTCGGGCCCGGGCTGGTGGGTGCAGTGGGTGCTCGGTGGATGGGGTATCGCCCTGGCGCTCGACGCGCGGCGAGCCTTGATGACCAACCGAGCACGTCTTCGCGCGCGGGCACGTCGCCAGGTCGCCAAGCGTCGACGCGGCAACTGGGAGCGACAGGTTCGAAAGGAAGTCGACCGGGCGATCCAGGTCGGGGTCGACGCCCTGGTCGACGCGGCATCGAGGAAGCTTGCCGACAAGCCTCGGGTGCGCGTGGCGGCTCAGTCCGACGAGGTGGTCGAGGCCGAGGTGCTCGAGGAAAGCCGGTTGCGACGTCGCTAGCTTCCGAGGGCGGAGCGTTGCCGGAGCTTTCGAAGAATTCGCGTTTGGGTGCGCAAGATTTTGTAACTACAGGGTTTTTCGGAGGGGTTCGTGTCCCCCGGGTTAGTGGAAGTCGAGGGTGGCTTGCGGGAGCTCTTGGAGGCACTCGGGGTCGTCGTGGTCGGCTCGGTTGACGCGGGTCGAGACCGCGGTCCGGCGCAGAGCTGGCGGG
>CBDUCC010000427.1:0-3466 GCA_965365555.1 uncultured Myxococcales bacterium
AGCGAGCGGTCTTGTACGAGGCGGTCGACCGAATCGGGATGATCACGCTGAATCGACCCGAGGAGCGCAACGCCATGACCCCGGAGCTTTTGGACGCGTTTTCCGAAGCGATCGACGAGGCGCGAGCCGACCCGGGAATTCGCTGCCTGGTCATTACCGGGGAGGGCCGGTGTTTCAGCGCCGGGGCGGACCTTCGCTCCTCGCTTCAGCGGACCGATCTCGGAAAGCCCTCGCGGGAGGCCTCGTTCGCCATGTACGAGCCTTTCCTCAAGGTGCTGGAGGTCGAGGTCCCGGTGATCGCCGCGATGAATGGCCACACGGTCGGCGGCGGCTTCGGCCTCGCCCTGCTCGCCGACATCCGTGTCGCCAACGTCGATGCCAAATACGGCGTCAATTTCGCGCGCTTGGGGATTCATTCTGGACTGGGCATCAGCTATGTCCTTCCTCGACTGGTCGGGCTCGCGAACGCGTCGGAGTTGCTCTTCACCGGCCGGCTCGTTCGTGGCGAGGAGGCGCTCCGCATGGGGCTCGTGACGCACGCGGAGGAGTCGAGCGAAGTCCTGCCGAGGGCGATGGAGCTTGCCCGTGGGATCGCCGGGTCGGCTCCGACCGCGGTCCGGCAGATGAAGGCCTCCATTCGCCGCAACCTCGGCTGGGACATCCGTGCTGCCGCAGAGGAGGAGGCCGGCCTTCAGGCGGCAAGCCTTGCGACGGAGGACGCCAAAGAGGGTGTCGCGGCGATTCTCGAGAAGCGCGAGCCGGAGTTCACGGGACGCTAAGCGATGCCGTCGTCGGTGACACTTCCCATTCCGAACCAGGAGATTCCCGAAAGGCTCCGTCGCTTCGCCGAGCGGAAGGCCCCTGGCCCCGCCAAGATGATGGCGGCTCGCGGGATGGTGCCGGTGAAGGGTGGCGACTTGGTGCTCCTGCTCGCCCAGCTCAGCTCGGACGAAGATGCAGGGGTCTCGCAAGCCGCGAACGACACGCTCTCGGGGCTGCCCGAAGCCGTGCTTCTGCCAGCATGCACCGAGCCCCTGCCTGCTGCGGTGTTCCATGAGCTTGCACGCCGATTCTCGAAGAACGACGAGGTCTTGGCACGACTTGCCAGTAACGGCGAGGTCTCGGACGCGACCGTCGCCATGATCGCTGCCCACTGCCCCGAACGCATCACCGAGATCATCTCGATCAACCAGCAGCGCCTCATCGGCGCGCCGTCGATCATCGAGGCCCTCTACAAGAACCGCAACACGCGCATGTCGACCGCCGACCGCCTGATCGAGCTCGCTGCACGGCACGATCTGAACATGCCCGGAATCCCAATGTTCGAAGAGCTCAAGCGGGAGGTCCTCGGTCAGCTCATCCCCGAGCCGAGCGAAGAGCCGCTACCGAGCGACAACGCCTTTTCACAGGCCCTCGAGCATGACGCGGACGAAGACGCCGTGGAGCGCGACAGTGTCGAAGGCACGGAAGAAACCAAGGCCGAGTTCGTCCCGCTGCAGAATCAGATCCGCGACATGAATACGGGCGAAAAGATCCGAATGGCCCTCCTCGGCAATGCAGCCGCACGATCGATCCTGGTGCGTGATCCGAACCGGGTCGTCGCCATGGCGGCCATCTCGTCGCCCGCCATGAGCGAGAGCGAGGCAAAGAACGCGGCGCAGAGCCGGGAGATCTCGGAGGATGTGCTGCGCTACATTGGCAGAAAGCGCGAGTGGCTCCGAAGCTACGAGATCAAGCGGCACCTCTGCAACAACCCGAAGACGCCCCTCGCGCTCTCGATGACGTTCCTCGCTCACCTTCGACGGAACGACCTACGTGCCCTCTCGAGGAGCCGCGGAATTCCGAGCCCTCTAAAGCAAGCCGCCAAACGGCGGTCGAAGCAGTTCGACTGATGGGCCTCTTCAAGAAACTGTTCTCGGCCGACCCCGAGGCGCTCCGAACCAAAGCAGACGCTTTGTTCGACGCGGGCGAGTACGGCCCGGCCAAGCTGGCATACGAGAAGGCGATCGCGGCCTCTGGAGATTCGGACCTCGACGCGCTCTCCGCCAAGGTTCGGGCCTGCACGAATGGGATCGCGCGAGTGAGGATCGATGAAAGCAAAGCCTATCTCGCCCAGGGAATGATCGAGCTCGCCGAGCAAGAGCTGGCCGGAGCGATTGAAGTCGCCGCGGACGAGGACCTTCGGGCGGAGGCCCAGGCGCTGCTGGACGGCCTCGAGGCGGATGACGCCCAGGCGCAGGCCGCCACCGAGACGATGAGCGACGAGGAGCGTCTGGCACTGCTGATGGGGCAGTGGGAAGAGGCACAGGCCGAAGAGTACGAGTCGTATGGAGAGACGTTCCTCGAGGCGATGCTCTTGCTCTACAAGGAGGAGCTCGACGAAGGCCGGGGGCGGCTGGAGTCGCTGCTCGCTGACGCCGTGGCCCCGCGCTACCTCTGGCTCGAGCTTGGACGTGCGAGGCTGGTCACAGACGACATCGAGGGAGGCCGACAGGCCCTGGAGGCATTCCTCGATACGCTCGACGAGGGCGAAGCGAACGAGGCGAAGGTGAGCACCAACTTGGTGCTGGCCCGGTTGGCCGACGAAGACGGCGACTTCGAGGCTGCGATGAAGCGCTTCGAAGCGGCGGTTCACGCGCTGCCCGACGACTACCGACCCTACCTCGCCATGGGAGCGTTTCTGCGGGACAAAGGCCACGGCGAGGAGGCCTTCGCCGTCCTGAAGACGGCGCTGGAGCTGAGCAAGAGCAACGCGACCGACTGGCGTCTCCTCGAAGAGCTCGGTCTCGCGGCGGATCTTGCCGACAAACCTCGAGAGGCTTCGAGCTATCTGGAACAGGTGATCGACTTCTTCACCGGACGTCAGGTCACCGATTTTCCGCCCGACACAGCGCAGACACTCGCGAAACTCTACGAGGCGGAGGGGCGCCTGGATCGCGCAGCGGACATGTACCGCGCCCTCAGCCAGGGGAGCGACCGCGACCGCCATGGCCTCTATCACTACGAGGCCGGCCGCCTGCTCCTCGAGCTCGGACTCGGCGACGAGGCGCGGCGCATGCTGACCCGGGCCGCGGCCTTGGCAACCGACCAAGACGGGCCACTCCAGGAGAAGGTCGCTGCGCTGCTGCAGGCTTGATCCCTAAGCATTTGAGTTCACACGTTTTTTGGGAACGGTGACGATGGCCGAATCGGTGCTAGAGTCATCGTAGCGGCGGCGTGGACCGGGAATCTTCTCGGCCGCGACTCAAGCGACCCACGAAGATGAGCGGAACACACTCCCCCGATGGGCGGCCGGTGACGGTGCCTCGTCTCGGCGCGATGAAGCGCGAAGGCGAGCGCATCACGATGGTGACCGCCTACGACGCAACCTTCGCGCGACTCTTCGATGAGGCCGGCATCGATGTCCTTCTGGTCGGCGACTCGCTCGGAATGGTCGTCCAAGGCCAGGACTCCACCCTCCCCGTCA
>CBDUCC010000428.1:0-3424 GCA_965365555.1 uncultured Myxococcales bacterium
AGCGCCCACGGGGGCCAGTTCTCGACGGGAGTCGACATGGGCTCGGTTGCGGGGTGACTCAGCGTCCGATCTCCTCCGGTCGGACGTTGATGGCGAACTTGGTGATCTGCTCTTGGCGCAGAATGTCGATGATCTGAACGACCTTCGCGTGCGCGATTCGCCCGTCCGCTGCGATCACGGCGCGGATGTCGGCATCGTTCTCCCGCGCTGCCCGCACCTGCGTGCGCAGTTCCTCGGCCGTCACCGGTATGGTGTCCAGGAACACCTGCCCGCTTTGGTCGATCGATACGGCCAACGTCGACGGGGTCTGCTCGCCCGTTGCGGCTTTCGGCAGCTCCATCGGGATCGTCTTCGACACGATGGCCGTCGCCGTGACCATCAAGATGATCAGCAAGACCAGCACGACGTCGACCAACGGGGTGACGTTGATGTCTGTAATCAGATCATCGTCGTCGCCAGAGCGTGCGCCGCCGGCCATGGCTACTCGGCTCCCGTCCGCTCGGAACCCTTGAGATAGGCGAGCAGGTCGCGGCCAAGCGCATCCGCCCAGGTCAAGCGATAGCGAATCAGGCGCTGAAAGTAGTTGAAGAATGCCACCGCGGGGAGGGCGACGAGAAGGCCGATGGCGGTCGCAACGAGGGCCTCGCCGACCTCGGTCATCAACCCGCTGGTGACCTTTCCGGCACTCTCGTCGAGCACGTGGAACGCCTTGATGACACCGATGACGGTGCCGAGGAGACCCACGAAAGGGGCATTGTTTCCGACGGTGCCGAGGAACCCGAGGTTCCGCTCCATTTGGGTGCGGGCAACCGCCGTCTCACCGGCAAGGCGCTCCTCCACGGCGTCGGCTCCATCGCTGGCGACCTCGATGCCCGAATACACGATGCGCGCCTGAAACGACTTCGACTGTGCGAGCCGCTCGCGCACGCCCGCAATGTCGTTCTTTGCGAGCAGGAGACGGAGGTCCTCTTGGAGCTTCCTCACGTCGTCACGGGACGAGAAGAAGTAGTACACGCGCTCGAAGATGATCGCGACCCCGATGATGGATAGGACGATGAGAAGCCACATGACCCACGTGGCGCCAAGCATGGCGAAGGCGGTGAGTCTTTCTTGAATATCGATCATTCTTTTCCTCGGATGGAAGGGCGCTTCTAGCCGGATTCCGGCGAGGGCGCATCCCCCTTGAGAATCTCGCGGATCAATATGGTCGCGTAGGAGCCGGCGGGTAGGGTGAATTCGAGATGGAGCGTGCGATCGGCCAGATCTGCGTGCAGCCCGGAGACGGGAACGCGGACGAAACGGCGGGTCCCGGGCGCGATTCGCTTCCACTTCGCGAGCTCAGAAAGGGTTAATTGGGCGTCCGCGAGCAGGCGCTGCTCCCGCTCGAGCGCCGGTCCCTGCGGCCAACGCATCTTGGCCCCGAAGATCGGGCCGGTTGCGCTGATCTCCCATGCCTCAGCGCGGCGCTGCGCCTCCTCGGCGTCCTCGACCACGAAGACACCGCCGGTCACGTGCTTCTTCGCAATCTCTCCGGGCGACACCTGATCGAGGGTCGAGGTTTCGACTCGCTCGGCAACGAAGCGATTGAAGAGCTCGGATTGGAGTGCGCTCATCTGCAGCTTTCGGTGGAAAGGGCTTCGCGGCGCCCGTTCCTCGCCCCGTACCCAGGCGAGCGCTCGACGTGCGTTGGCACCGTCGCGGCCGAATCGCTGTTCGCCGTAGTAGTTCGGGAGTCCACGCTGTTCGATCAGCCCCAACGCCTCCCGGGCGTCGTTCATTCTGGTCGGGTCGAAATCTCGAAGCCGGATGATGAATCGGTTGGCTTTCAGGTGCCCCGTTCGCAATTTTTGGGGGTGGTGTATGGCCTCGAGCACCCGGACGCCCTCGACCTCGGCGCCGGCCACAGCCTCGGCGCTGGTGCCGGCCAGACTGATCCACTGGCGCGTGAGGGCCTGTCGGTCCTTCAGGCCCGCCCAGCCCGCGTCCCTCAGATCCACGCCGAGGGCTTCGCACAAGCCCTGGACCGCGTCGCGGGTGCTGAGGCCGCGTTTCTCGATCCAGGCGAACACGTGCTCGCCTTCGCCGCTCGGCGAGTATGCGGGAACCTCGACGACTTCGAAGTCTTCCGGCGAAACTTTGAGCTTTGCAGGGATTGGGGCGATCGAGCGGGTGAGGTACGGAAGCATCGGAAGCTCAGCGTTTCCCTGTAGACCATCGAGGGGTCATTGGGTAGACAGCGAGGGTGAGGGAAGCGAGGTCGGCCCGCATCGAGCAGGCGCTGCGCCGAGAGCTCGACCGAGGATGCGCACAGGGCGTGTTTCCGGGCGCCAGTGCGTCGGTGGCGTTCTTCGACGACGGAGCTTGGGATCGAGTCGATGTCGCCTCGGGAGCTCGCGCAGTCGACCTGGATCGGGTCGGGCCTTCGACGTTCTACGATCTGGCCTCGGTCACCAAGCCCTGGGTCGCGATGACGGCCCTCCGCCTGTACCAGCTCGGCAGCTTCGATCTCGGCGAACCCGTCGTCCGCCTCGTACCCGAGGCCGCTGGGCTCGGGGTCGCGGAGCGGACCTGGGAGCAGGTACTCTCGCACCGGGCCGGGCTTGACGCCTGGCACGCCTTCTACGAAGAGACCGACACCAAGGCCGGCTCCGAGGCGGCGGTCCTGCGGTCCTTGCTTCGACGCTACGATTCCGCGCGCGTCGGGACCGCGGTCTACAGCGACCTCGGCTACATTCTCGCCGGGGTTGCGCTCAGCCGGGCCGGTGGAGCAGCGCTCGAGCAGCTGGTCGCGCAACACCTCGTCACGCCGCTTGGCCTCGATGAGGAGGTGTTCTTCGGCGCACGCCGATCGGACGCTCGATGGGTGGAGCGCTGTGCGCCCACCGGTCGGTCCGCGTGGCGGGGTCGTGAGCTGACCGCAGAAGTGCACGACGACAACTGCGCTGCGCTCGGCGGCGTGGCTGGGCATGCGGGGATGTTCGGGACGGCCCGCGCAGTCGCCCGGTTTGGCGCGTCGTGTGTGGGTGCTTGGCACGGCCGTCGCGGCGGCCTCGAGGAGGAGGCGATCCGATTCGCCACCGCCGAGCGTACGGGTGGTGGCCACCGTCTCGGCTGGGATTCGAAGACGGCGACCAAAAGCTCGGCGGGCAACCGCATCGATCCGATGTCGTTCGGTCACCTCGGTTTTACGGGAACCTCGATCTGGTGCGACCCGCGCAGGCAGCTCGTCATCGTGCTGTTCAGCAACAGGGTCGCGGTATCCGACGACAACAGCGCGATCCGAGAGTTCCGCCCAGCATTTCACGACGCGACCGTGGCCGCGTTCGACGGAGACTAGGCCGCCAATGCGGTGAGCCGATCCACGAGCTTCGAGTTCGTCGTGTAGGCGTGCGCGTTGCGTGCCGCGCGAGCCATTGCGGCGGGG
>CBDUCC010000429.1:0-3378 GCA_965365555.1 uncultured Myxococcales bacterium
GGCACGTACGGGTCCGGCGTGCCTAGAGGGATAGGGGGCTCCGCCTGAAGCGACGCCTCGAAAGCGATGCGGCGATTGAAGATGGGCGGCATCACCCACGCCCCCTGCTCGGTCGCTGCGTGAGCGATCATGTCGTATTCCTCTTTGGGGTCGGTCAGCAGATTGTAGAGCTTTGGCATCACACCGCGAGTGACGGGGCTGAGCATCGAGTCCTGCGACACGAAATGGAGCTTCCAGTTGCGCCACTTGTACGCGAACATCTCCGGCCCGTTGTAGACCGGAAAGTCCTCGCGGTTCGAATTCACCTGCTGCGCCAAGAGGAACGGAAGCTGGTCGACGCCGTCTATCATGCGGTCCGTCGGCGGCTTGGCTCCCGCCACTCGGGCGAGCGTCGGCATGAGGTCGACCGTGTGCACGCTCTCGTTGCTGACGGCACCCGCCGGAATCCGACCGGGCCAACGCACCAGAAAGGGCACCCTAAGCGACCCCTCGAGCGCCGTGAAATACGTTCCTCGCCAGTAACCCGACGTGCCGTGGTGCGGATTGATCTCCTCCGGCCCGTTGTCGCTCGTCCAAACCACGATCGTATCGTCGCGCGCCCCCATCTCGTCGATCGCGTCGAGCACCTGGCCCGCGCGGTGGTCCATCTCGGCCAACACGTCGGCGTAGTGGCCGTTGCCGGTCTTCCCGGCGAAGTCGGGGTGGGGCAAGGTCGGAACGTGCGACTGGGTGTACGGCAGAAAGACGAAGAACGGTTTGCTGTCGGCGTTGGCCTTCTTCATGAACGCAATCGCCCTGTCGGTGAGCTCACCATCGATGCGGCGTCGGGCTTCAATGTCGTAGTCGCCCACCTTCGTAGAGGCCTCGCCCTTCTTGCCCTCCATGATGTTGGGTAGCGCCACTGCCTTCGGATCGTACTGAAAGCCGTCTTTGTACATCGACTCGTCGGTGGTGTTGGGGACACCAAACCACTCGTCGAAACCTTGGTCGTTTGGAAGTCGACCCTGGATGTCTCCGAGGTGCCACTTGCCGTACATGGCCGTCGCGTAACCCGCGTCCGACAGGACCTCGGCGACGGTCACCTCCCACTGGGTCAAGCCGTAGAGCATCCCCCACACCACGTGCGTCGTTCCCGAGCGGATGGCGAAGCGGCCGGTCATTGTGGCAGAGCGGCTCGGCGTGCACTGCGGCTCAACGTTGTAGTTCAGGAGCTTCATGCCATCGGTCGCGAGCGAGTCGATGCGAGGCGTCTCCGCGCCGCGCAGGATGCCGCCACCATACGTGCCGATCTCGCCCCAGCCCACGTTGTCCATCATCATCAGCACGATGTTGGGCTTGCTCTCGCCGTCGAGAGCTTCCTGCACTTTGGCGTCATCGAGACCCGGGACCGCGCGGTCGGGAGGAATCGCCTCGTAGATGGTCTGCGGCTTCCAGCCTGGCTTGCTGGCCGGTTGCTCAGAGCTGCTCGACGGCGCGGGGCGATTGCTGCAACTCGACAGGGTCACGGCCAGGAGCAACGCGAACACAATTCTAGTGTGCGACACCCGAGAACCGTACCCCTCGGCGCTTGGGTGGATCAACCGGGATCACTATCCGAAATTCGTCAGTGAGTGGAGAGCGGAAGCGGTAGCCGCACGCGATTCAGCGTTTGCGACGGGGTCTCCCCGAATTGCTTGCGATAGTGGACGGCGAAACGGCCCATGTGAGTGAAGCCGTGCTCCATGGCGACCCATTTGATGATGCCGTGTTCGGGGTCGATGCTGACCAGTGTTCTCCGAACCGCGCTGAGCCGGCGCGCGAGCAGGTAGCCGCTCGGGGAGACGTTGAGCTCACGCCGAAAAACCCGCTCCAACGTGCGAAGAGTAGCGCCCGAGTGCGCGCACACATCGGCCATCTTCACAGGGCCCTTCATGTTGGCGTCCAAGTACTCTCTGGCGAGCGAGAGGTGCTTTCGATGGGAAGCTGCCCGATATGGAGCGTCCACAACCGGGTCTTTCCCGCCTCGAAACAGCTGTTGCGCGAAGTTCAGCGCGAAATTCGAGGTGCGCGCTTGCTGTGTGAGCTCGTCCGCCGAATCGGTCCGCTCGAGTAACCCCATCAGATGACTGCGCAGCCTATCGACTTGTTCCGACGGCCTCCGCACCGCGACGGCTTTCATGGACTCCACGTCCGGCAACACCGTGTCGACGCAGCCAGCGGCGGCCAAAAAGACGCGCCACGGCAAGCAACAGGAAAGCACTTCCATTCCTTCCAGGATGACCGAATCGATTTCTCCGCCGGGGGCCACGAGGATCAACTCGTCCCCCGAAAGGGCTCCGCCTTGGAAAGTCGCCCTGCCGTTCGGTTTCCCTGGAATGATGATCGACGTCATGCCGGGCGGAGGCGCGCCAGAGGCCTCCAAGCTACCGTGATAGTGCTCATGCATCAGCACGGAGTCTGTCCACTCACGGAAGGCGTAGTCCGAGGAACATGGGGCACGCAGCAGCTGACGGTACTCGAGGTCCCACCCGGTTTCTCGGTTCGCGTGCTCCAGCTCCTCCGCCGTGGAGAATCGGACGGTCTCGAGTTCGCCGCTCATGGCTGCCAGTCCGTCGGAAGACTAGCATGGAACCGCTTCACACCCGCGAGGGTCTGAGTTAGCTTGCGGCCGGGTTGATGAATGACGAGGCAACGAGGGGTAGGCGACAGAGCTTGCTCGCAGTGTTGGCGCTGCTTGCCTGGGGATGCGTATGGCACCCAAGCGCGAAGGTGAGCGCGCAACCCGCGGCCGAAGAAGGTCCCGAAGCGTCTGAGGAGCAGGCGGCCGATGCGACTGGGCCCGACGCTCCCGAGGCTAACGAACCAGTCTGGTCCCGCAGGAAGCAGTCGGTCGTTCCCTACGAGGAGCCACACTACCCGGAGTATGAGCGCGGCGTCGGCATGCCGGCGAACCCGGAGACCGACCTCGACGAGGCGTTCCCCGAGCGGGGCTCGGTGTTGCCCTCGATCCCGCCGCCGAGGCCTTACTTCGAGTTCAAGGAGGGCCTCTACGACCGAATCGGACTCAAGTTGGCGTTCAACTATTCCATGCTCGCCCTTGGTGCTTCGAGCGCGAAACCTGCAGGCGAAGATCTCTCGCAAGGAAAGCAGACGGCGTGGGCGGGGATCCTTCAGATCGAGGCGCAGTGGGTGCTCTACCAGCGCGAAAAGGATTACCCGGGAAGCCTCGTCGTCGTCTTTGACTGGCGCCAGGCATACCAGAACACGGCGCAACCCGCGTTCTTCTCGCTCGATACCGGCTCGGCTTGGCCGCACGACTTCTTCTTCCTGAACTGGGGCCCCTGGTTTCCAACGCTCTTCTACGAACAGGGGTTCAAGAAGGACATCTTCGTTTTACGG
>CBDUCC010000430.1:0-3374 GCA_965365555.1 uncultured Myxococcales bacterium
TGGGCGGCTCGGCCGCCCGGACGAGGTCGCTGAGGTGATCGTCGCAGTCCTCGACCGCGAGTGGCAGACGGGGAGCCTCGTGACCATCGATGGGGGGCTTTCGTTGAAGTAGGCTTGAAGCGCGGAGGGTTTTCACACACACTCCGCCGAACGTGGCTCGAACCCAGAAGGTCGTCCTCGACGCCGACGCGATTCAACGAAGCGTTCGGCGCATTGCCGTTGCGATTCTGGAAGCCACCTCGGGCCTGGAGGATCTGACTCTGGTGGGGATACGCCGTGGTGGCGTCGCACTCTCCGAGCGCATTTCCGAAGAGATTGCTAACGCCGAAGGCAGGAAGCCTCCAGTCGGGACGGTCGACATCTCCCTTTATCGAGACGACGCCGCGACGGCTCTTCCGAACCCGAAGATCGGACCGACCGACATCCCGTTCGACGTGAGCGGCCGGCACGTCGTCTTGATCGACGACGTGTTGCATACCGGTCGCACCGTGCGCGCCGCGATCGAGTGCCTCCAAGATCACGGGAGACCGGCCCGAATCTGGCTCGCCACACTCTGCGACCGCGGCGGACGTGAGTTGCCCATCGCTCCAGACTTCGTGGGTCGTGTCGTCGACGTCGAGCCCGACGGGCGGCTGGATGTGTGGATCGACGCCGCCGGTCCGGATCGAGTCGTGCTCACGGAGGCCGAGCGATGAGTTTCCCCCATCGAAGCCTCCTCGACATCGACGGGCTGACGAAGGCCGATGTCGATCGGATCCTCGACACTGCCGAGGCGTTCTTGCACGTGTCGCGGCGACCGGTCCGCAAAGTTCCAACGCTGCGTGGCAAGACGATCATCAACCTCTTCTACGAAGCCTCCACGCGAACACGGACCTCCTTCGAGCTCGCGGGAAAGCGTCTGAGCGCCGACGTGATCAACATGAACATCTCCGCATCCAGCGTGAAGAAGGGCGAGACGCTCCAGGATACCTGCCGGACTCTTCAGGCCATGCACCCGGACGTGATCGTGATTCGACACGCGGCCTCCGGCGCGCCGAGCTATGTCGCTTCCAAGGTGGATTGCAGCATCATCAACGCAGGCGACGGGATGCATGCGCATCCGACGCAAGCCTTGCTCGATGCGTTCACCATCCGAAAAGAGAAGGGTACGCTCGACAACCTCCGCGTCACGATCGTCGGCGACATCATGCACTCGCGCGTCGCGCGCTCGAACGCCCATTTGCTGAACCTCTACGGCTGTGACGTTCGCGTCGTCGGGCCCCGCACCTTACTGCCGCCTGCGGTGGAGTCGCTCGGAGTACGCGTCTTCGACCAGCCCGGCGCTGCGCTCGAGGGCGCCGACGTGGTCATGGTGCTTCGAATTCAACGCGAGCGTCTCGAAGGCGCGCTGCTGCCGAGCCTCCGCGAGTATGCTCGAACGTTCGGGATTGGACCGAAGTTGCTCGAAAGAGCCAAGCCGGACGCGATCATCATGCATCCCGGTCCCATGAATCGTGGTGTCGAGATCGAGAGCATCACCGCGGATAGCGACCAGAGCGTGGTTCTCGACCAGGTGGAGGCGGGGCTCGCCGTCCGTATGGCGCTCCTGTACTTGCTGGCGGGTGAGAGCTCCGAGCCACCGGCGGTCGACGAGGCCGTTTGACGGGTGTGCGTACAGGGCTCGACCGTATTGCCGACGGCGACTCGAAGGCGAAGCGGCTCGTGGAAGGACGTCGGATTGGGCTCTTGGCGCATGCTGCGAGCGTCGATCGAAGCCTTCGCACGGCGGCCACCGTGCTCGAAGAGGCCGGCGCGGAGATTGTCGCCCTCTTCGGTCCGGAGCATGGTGTTGCCGGAGCGGCACAGGACATGGTGGGCGTGGGCAGCGAGGATCGCAGCGAGGTCCCCGTCTACTCGTTGTACGGAGACGATGCGACCGCGCTGAGCCCGCGGCCGGAGTGGGTCCGCGATCTCGATGTGCTCGTGATCGACCTTCAGGACGTCGGCGCGAGGTACTACACCTACGTGTGGACTGCGGCTCTGGCGATGCGCGTCGCGTCGTCCGTCGGCACCGAGGTGTTGGTGCTGGACCGGCCCAACCCGCTCGGCGGCATTCGCGTCGAAGGAGCGCCGCAACGCGAGGGCTACCTCTCCTTCGTTGGGCTTTATCCGGTGTCCGTTCGGCACGGATTGACGATCGGCGAGCTGATGCACTGGGTCCGCGATAGGGAGCATCTCGAACGGGACGCTCTTCAGGTCATCCCTATGGATGGCTGGCAGCGAGCGATGACCTTCCACGAGACTGGGCTTCCCTGGGTGATGCCATCGCCCAACATGCCGACCTTCCAGACCGCCACCGTTTATCCGGGAGGATGTCTGATCGAGGGCACGAAACTCTCCGAAGGCCGGGGGACGACCCGCCCGTTCGAGCTTTGGGGAGGTCCAACGTTGGACCTCGGCGCCTTGCTCGAGCTCGACCTTCACGGGGTCCGGCTGAGGCCGATCGAGTTCACGCCGACATTCCAGAAGCATGCGGGGTCCACCTGTCGCGGAGTGCAGGTTCACGTGACGGACCCCTGGGTGTTCCGCCCGTACGAGGCATACCTTCGAATGTTGGACGCCGCCCTTCGTGCAATCGATCCTGCCGAGCGGTGGCGGACCGAAGAGTACGAGTTTGTGACGGACCGGCCGGCGATCGACCTGTTGACCGGTGGGCCGGAGGTGCGGGAGGCTATCGACGGTGGCGCTTCGCTCGAGGATCTCCTGGCCCGGGAGTCGAGGGGGGCGGCGGAGTTCGATTCAGAGCGACGTGCGGTTTGGCTTTACGAAAAGTGACGAAATCCGGTCGTTCCGATCCGCAGCTCTGTGCCGTCTCGGTCGACCACGTGAACGGCGGAGCCTTCCTCGACAATGCCGATTTCCGTCGCGATGCTCCGAGCCGCGTCGGAGCTCGGCGCGGTGAATAGGATTTCGTAGTCCTCGCCCCCGGCTAGACTGAGCTCGAGTGGATCGAGCTCGAGCTCCGCGCAGGTCTCGACGAAACCGGGTAGGGCAGGCAAGGCTTCGGCCCGTACCGTGGCGCCAACTCCCGAAGCACGGCAGAGGTGACCTGCGTCCTGCAACAGGCCGTCCGAGATGTCGATCGCGGCGGTGGCCATGGCGCCGAGCTTGGCTGCCAGCCCAACGTGTACGGGAGGCATGCGCCAGCGGTCGATGAATTGGGCAGCCGCCGGGATCTCCGTCCGTTCAGTGTCGAGCATCTGGAAACCGAGAGCGGCAGCACCCAAGGTTCCAGTCACATAAACTGCGTCCCCCGGACGTGCGCCTCGCCGTGTCAGCGGCTCGACGACGGCGTGCCCGAAACGACCAAATTTCTTCTTATATTGGTGCTCGAC
>CBDUCC010000431.1:0-3371 GCA_965365555.1 uncultured Myxococcales bacterium
GCGCCGAGCGCGCCGACATGGATCATGTTTGTGCCGCCGCTCTTTCAGACGACCGGCAAGAATCCGTCTTCGAGGCGTTGATCCGCTGCGCCGGGCCGGCGCTCTCGAGCCCGCGCTTACGTTCGAAGAAGCTCGGCCTCGACACGCTAGCCGCTCGGGAGCTCGAGCGAGTCGCGGTGCGTTTCGGCGCCTGCTTCGGCTCGGTCTCGCTCTCGGAGGAAGCCGACCGCCTGCACGCATACCTCGACCGTGACCAGTCGCTCCATTGGGTCCTGCCCGTCCAGGCACGCGATGGGCTCGACGCCGACCAGCGCTTCGAAGCCGGTCGCCTCGCCTGGGCGGTTCCGCGCGGGGCCGGAGCTCTGGTTTCGACGACGTCGGAGCAGGCGGCAGGCGCGACGATGTCGATCCTACTGGCGGCACGGTGCACCGTCGCGACCGGCGGCCCCTCGCTACCGGCCATCCCGGTGAAGCTTCGGCGCTCGGTCAGAAAACGCGTCGCGGAGGTCGTCGGTGATCGAGTCATGGACACCGCCGCCATCCTGGAGGCGATCGAGCCGCTTCAGCGGAATGCCGATCGGGCGGGGTTGCTATGGGGCGGCGACATCGGTGCGGCTCTTCGGGCCGTGCTCGGCACACAACCCGACGGGAACGCCGCTCGCAGCTCGCCACGGGCACTTTCGCTGGTGCACTTCTGGGCAGCGCCCGACTCGCCGCGATGGGGGACCCATGGCTGACGAGATGGCAGGCGCTGACCGAGGGTCCACTCCGCCGTCGTTCGACTTCGACGACGACGCGATATCGAGCCTTCTGGACCGATTCGTCGACACCCAAACCGGTTCGCAGGACAAGCACGTCAGCCACCCGCCGGACCCCGCCGACGCGGGCGCGCAGGCCGCGCAGCGAACGGTGTTCGGCCAGGCGCGTCGCCATTCCACGCTACCGCTCGTCGGTCGCGACGCGGATTCCAAGCGGCGACGCGTCGCGCTACTCGACGCTCTTGCCGATCGGGCGGCCGGTTCGTCGAGGGCAAGAATCCTGACCTCGGCGGCGGAGCTCTCCGAGCAACTCGGTGACCGCCAAGGCGCGCTCGAGCGCTATCAGACCGCACAAGCCGCGGACGCACGGGACGTGGTGGTCTTACGCGCGATCCAGCGGTTGGCAATGCAGCAAGGACGCTGGCGCCTTGCGGTCGACTCGCTGGAGAAGGAGTCCGCTCTCGATATCGCGATCGCCGAACGGGTCGCAGCGTTGAAGCTGCTCGCACAGATCTTGCTCGCCAAGCTCGGGGACGCCGCTGGCGCCGAACAAGCCGCCCTCCGAGCCGCGGAGCTCGACCGCCGCGACTTCGTCTGCTGGGTCATCGCGGCTCGGGCGCGTCTGTGCCGGGACGACCGCGCCGGCGGAGCGAGGGCTCTCGTCGCAGCGGCAGAACTCTGGCCCTCCGATCGGGGCAATTCCACCATGCTTCTGCACGCCGCTATCCTCCTCGAGGAGGTACAGGCGACCGAAGAGAGCCGCGCCCTGTACCAGAGGCTGGTCGAAGACCTGCCCGAGCTCTTGCCGGCGCAACTCGGCGTCGCTCGCACCTCGGTCGCGCTCGGCGATTCGCACGCTGCGATCGCGTCTCTACGGGCGGCCTCGCTCAGTGCTCCACGCTCCATCGCCGAGGCCTTGCGCCGGACGGCGGCCGTGATTGCCGGGGACAGCGCGCTCGAATCGGAGATCCTGACGGCAGCCAGGTCCTCCGCGTCCACGTGGACACGGGCGCACGGCGCCGCGCTGGCCGGAAACCTCGAGGAGGCGTTACGGGCACTCGAATCGAGGCCCGATGACCTGACTGTGGAGCTCGAGGGCCTGTTTGCAGCCATGCGTTCCCGCTACCGGAGCGAGCTGGACTGGACGAACGCCGACACGGTGCGAGCTCATCCGGCGCTCGAGGAATACGTAGAGGCCTCGCGCGCACTTGGAGGAGCGACGGCGTCGAACGCGAACCGGCTCGGCCGGGCTGAACGAAGCGCACCTTCGATGGTTCGCCGAGCGCTGGAGCGTGAGCGCGACTTCGCCAACGAGGACGACGTCGACGGCTGGACCCTCGCCCTCGCGGAGTCGCTCGTCGGGGACGATCGCAGGTCGGCGCTGCTCGCGGCCGAACAGCAAAAGCCAGCGAGTCCCCTCCTTCCATACGCGTTGCAGCTCGCCGACCCCGATCCCGAGCGCCGCCGGGTTCGAGCGGCAGCGGCGGACGAAGCCCTCGCAACCGCGGCCGCATCGCCGTCCCCACCTTCGGAGTGGCGTGGGAGCGACCCCCCAGCAGACCTAGAGACGGAGGCGCTCGCGCTCGACCCGAGCGACCTGGACCCGCTTTCGCTCGAGCACCGCCTCGCGACCACGGACGTGCAGGGCCGAGAGGCAGCGGAGCTTCTGCTCAGCGCTGCCGAAGCGTTTGGGGAGATCCAATACCTTCGACGAGCGGCCGATGCTTTCCTGTCGGCTCGCCTGCCGAGCGAAGCGGCCAGAGCGCTTCGCTTGGCCTGCGCCGAACGGCCCGATGACCTCTCGCTGCGAACACGACGCAAGGACGCCGAGCGTCGAGCGTCGGAGTTCGCGCGGCTTGCCGAAGATGCCATGCATCGAGCCCGCCAGGCCCCCGACGAGCTCGAACAGCTCCAAGCTTTCTCGGCGATGGCCGAGGTCGACCGCTTGGCACGTGGTGACATGCAGAGCGCCCGACTCTCGCTGCAGTCGGTGGCAGAGATCCGACCCGACCACATTCCCACGGCACGCGCGCTCGAAACCGATGCTCTTCACGAACGGGATCCCGAGCGCATTCGAACGAGCGCGCGCCGGCTGCTCGAAGCGCTTCCTCGAGGCTGTCCCGAGCGGATCGCGCGTTGGCGGTTGACGGTCGAGCTTCTTCGGGCCGACGCGGAAGCCGACCAACGGGACGTCGACCGCGTGCTGCGGAGTATCGAGGAACCGCTCGAGAGCGACCCTGGCCTGGCGCGACAGGTATTGGGCGCCGCCTACGCCAAGAACGACACCGAGCTCGCCCTGCACGCGCTCATCGCGCTCCAGGGGTCCTACGGGGACCAGGTGGAGCGGGCCTCACTGGCGCTCGAAGCGGCCAATGTGCTCCGCGACGCGGGTGAGATCGGGCAGGCGCTCGAGGCCCTCAATACCGCGGGCGACCACCCACTGGCTCTCGAGGCAGAAGCAGAGCTCCTGGCCGGGTCGAAGCGGTGGCTCGACGCAGCGGGCACCTTCGAGGACGCGGCGGCCCGGGCCAAGGATCCGCGGCGAGCCGCTTCGCTGTGGAGGGAGGCGGCGCGGATCTTCCTGCGCGCAGCAGACGCGACCGTCGCCCTCGA
>CBDUCC010000432.1:0-3369 GCA_965365555.1 uncultured Myxococcales bacterium
CGCTTCATCAAGACCGTGGAGACGACGGTACCGTGTGCGGAAGGGGCGACGACAGGGCCCGAGCCGGTCTCGCTCATCGTCGATCCCGGCCGCCCCGACGACGAGACGGACGATGTCCTGCTGGTTGCCGACGCGAATCAACCGGTGATTCATCGCTTCGCTCTCTCGGAGACCGGTGCGAGCCCCCTGACTCCCATCGTATCCCTCGCACCCCTCACCCAGCTCGCGGTCACTCCCTACGTGCCCGCCACCTCGGATCCCGACGATCGCGCGGCGACCGACCGGTACATCTACGCGGTGAGCGCGAACGACGGAGCGGTCCTCGCCATCGAGTATACCGAGACCTCGTCGAGCTTCGGAGCAGTCCTCCCCGTCCTTGCCGGAGTGAGCGCACGAGCGACCGAGGAGAACGTCGAGTCCCGCAACCGAGTGCGCTCCGGTTTCTCGAATGTGCGAACGATCGAGGTCCTGTCACCGTTTTACGAGCTCGAGACCGACCCCGACACGGGAGGCCTGACGATCGCCGAAGGCGATTCGGAGACGGATATTTGCGACCCGAATGACGACGATGCGTTCGCTCTGGCACAGAACCCTCGCAACATGCGCGGCGTATTCCTGGGCGTGAGTCTGTCGAACGGTCAGATGTTCTTCTTGGATGTCTATGACTTGAACGCTCCCTGCCGAGGCGGGGAGGGCAACATCGCATGCACGCTCGCAGAGACGGGCCCGGACCAGTTCGCGAGCATCCGGCGACACCGGCGCCGGTTCGGCTTCACGCCCACGACGTTCATCGCGATCGACGGGAACCCCTCGCTACAGTTCAACGAAGCGCCGGGCGTCCTCGACGAGGACAACGGCGAAGCTCAGAACTCCGACGGTCCCGGTCTCAGCTTCATCGAGTGCCCAGTGTCCCATTTCAGCGTGTTCGGCAATCCGCCCACGGGTAGCACTGCGGACGGGTTGATCTGTGCATCCTCGCAGGTGTGGAGTAGCTTCACGCAACGATGGGACGCTCGCTGGCAGGGAGTGATTCCGGAGTCGGATGGTGGCCTCGGACTTTTCTCGGACGAGTCGTTCGAAGGTGAGCCGGGGAACTGGTTCCTCGGAGGCGATGTGCCCTTCTGTGAGGTCGGAGTCCTAGGCCCTCAGCAGGGATCGCCGAGCGACACCGGCCTCAGTATCGATCAGCTCGCCGGATACGTCGGCGATCGCCTGGTGATCGTCGGAGAACTTCCGCCCAGCACGGCCGAAGACGAGCAGTGCCAGAGCGAGTTCGAAGACCTTCAAGACGACATCGACGAGCGCCAGATATGGTTCCCGATTGTTCGCGCGTTCAACGACCAGCTCGAGATCGGCCCCTCTCCCAATCCCGACCGATATACACTCGAGGAGACGCGTCGCTGCTTCAATCAGTTCACGGAGTACCAGATTCAAACCCGCGACGTGTACACGGTAACCGGGACGAGCTCCGACTTCGTCCATCGCGTGATTCCGGACGAGACGACCGGAGAGTGCGTGTTCGACGATTCCCGCCCCATCGTACCGGAAGACGTCGACACCTATCTGACCGGACGCGCCTTCCCTGGCACGCAGTTCATCAACCCACTCGTGAGCTTCGAGATCACGGATTTCGACGACCAACTGCAGTTGACGGACTCCACAGTCGCACTGTTGAACTTCAACATCCTCAACCAGTTCGGTGTCGAGTTGCTCGACACAGGCGGCTCCACACGCTCGCTCCCGGCGTCCATGCTTTTCTCCGCGGAGAACGAGCAATTGTTCTTCGTCGACTTCCACGCCGGCGTCCGACGCATCGTCTTTTCTCCGCTTAACATCGTGCAGACCTTCGAGTAGACCCACTCCATGGGCGTACGGGGGTCGACGCGAAAGAGGGAATACACCCCGGTCATGCGTCAGTTCTTGCACGCGAAAGCGAAGCATCCCGACGCGATCGTCTTCTTTCGCCTCGGCGACTTCTACGAAATGTTCTTCGAGGACGCTGCCCGTGCCGCTGCGATCCTCGACATCGCGCTCACCTCTCGCGGAACCGATCCCGAGGGGAACAAAATACCGATGGCTGGAGTGCCACATCACGCCGCGGCTGGGTATCTCGCCACCCTGCTGCGTCATGGCGAGAAGGTGGCCATCTGTGAGCAGATCGGGGACGCGTCCGCCGCACGCGGGGTGGTGCCTCGAGAGGTCGTCCGCGTCGTCACACCGGGCTTGTGCCTCGAGCCGGACGCCCTCGATGCACGGGCAGAGAATTTTCTGGTGGGCCTCACCGCGGATGGTGGCATCGCGGCGCTCGAGCTCTCGACGGGTACGCTTCGCGCCTGCACGGTCGAGATCGGTCCGCAATGGGTTGGGGAGCTGGTACGCCTGAACCCTGCCGAGGCGCTAGTCGAGCCGGGCGCGGATGAGCTCATCGAACTCACTCGCCAGAGCCTGCCTCAGGCGGCCGTCCGCAGCGGCCCAGCAATGGACGAGGCCCAGCTGCTCGATACCCACCTGAGCGAGGATCAGGCTGCCGAGCTCCGGAAGGAACCCGTCGCGGCGCGTGCCACGGCGCTCGTCCTGGCCTATGCGGCAGCCCACCAGCCGGACTTCCAGATCCATCTGGCCACTCGGTACAGCGGCGGTGACCGGCTCGTGCTCGACGACGCCGCCGTTCGGAACCTCGAGCTGGTGCGAACCCTGGACGGTGAAAGGCGAGGCTCTCTTCTTCATCTGCTCGACGAAACGAAGACCTCGATGGGTGCGCGCGCCCTCCGGACCCGCCTGCTCGAGCCGCTCACCGATCTCGAACAGATTCGTCGGCGCCATGATGCCGTGGAGCTCTTCGTCTTGGACGCACCGACGCGTCAGCAGGCGAGGCAGCGGCTCGCAGAAATTGGAGACCTGGAGCGCCTGGCGGTCCGCGCAGCGGTGGGCCTGGCGACGCCTCGCGATCTCGGCATCATTCGGCACAGCCTCGCGAACGCGGCATTGCTTCATCAGCTGCTCGGCGCCCGACCAGGCACCGCGCTCGACGACGCGCTTGATGCCCTCCGCAATGCCGATCTCTGCGAGGACGTCGCCGAGCTGCTCGGCAAATCGCTGGTGGCGGAACCGCCCTCCATCGAACGGCAGGGTGGCATCTTCGCCGATGGGCATCTCCCTGAGCTCGACGAGCTTCGACGCCTCTCGACCACGGCCAAGGACGTGGTCCTGGATCTCGAGCGGCGCGAGCGTGAACGCACTGGTATCGGCTCGCTGAAGGTCAAGTTCACCCGGGTCTTCGGCTACTACATCGAGATCAGCAAATCCAAGCTCGAGGCCGTGCCGGACGAGTACGTGCGGAAGCAGACCGTCGCGACGGGCGAGCGGTTC
>CBDUCC010000433.1:0-3367 GCA_965365555.1 uncultured Myxococcales bacterium
GTCGAGATTCGCGACGAGGATGGGCTGCTCGTGGGCGCCCTCCCGTTCGAGATCGAGCCACGATTGTAGGGCGAAAATGGTGCATCGTGATCGCGATCCGGTATTCTGCTCAGGTGGACGAGACTTCTGTCGTCTCCCGGATCGCGCACGAGTCGTGCCTTCGCGCTCGACCTCTGTTGGCGCGCGGCCACTGGTGGGAGGAGCTCGATCGCGACTTCGCGCATCGGCCCGAGGGCTTCGAACTCGCGCTCTCCGACCGACTCAAGGTCGGCGCCGCAGCGGGGTTCGACACGGTTCTGCGAACCGCCGGCGCCTCCATGATTTCGAGCATGGCGATTCCTCTTGGCTACAACCCGGTCGAGCTCCGTCGGGCGGTTCGTGACGCAGAGCTCTACGCCGATATCGCCAAGTCCGGGGACCCGACCCGCTTCTTCGCCACGCCCCCGACCGGTGTTCGGGTCCGCACGAAAAAGGGCCGATGGCTTCCTCGCTTCGAGCCCGACGACGGAACGTGCGAGGCGATCAGCTTCGACAGCCCGTTTCAACCGGTCAACCCGAGCCAGCACAAGTCCTATCTGCGGCACGGTGCGAACCGGGTCGCCCATGCGCGTCTCTTGCGGCACCGCGGCGACGAACCAAGACCGACCATAGTTGCGATACACGGCTTCACCGCCGATTGGTACCTGATCAACGAGTGGTTCTTCGCCTTGCCGTGGTTCTACCGGATGGGCTGCAACATCGCGTTGTTCACGTTACCGTTCCACGGACCACGCCAAACTCGCTTCTCGCCGTTCTCGGGTCACGGCTATTTCGCTGGGGGCATCTCTCGTCTCAATGAAGCGGTCGCGCAGTCGGTTTACGACTTTCGAATCCTCTTCGACTGGCTCCAGAGGGAGCGCGGAGCGGACAAGATCGGCGTCACGGGGTTGAGCCTCGGCGGGTTTACGACGGCGATGCTGGCGAGCGTCGAAGAGCGGCTGGAGTTCGCGATCCCGAACGTGCCGGTCGTGAGCTTCGCAGATTTGGTCCTCGAATGGCAGCCGATCGGTTGGCTGCTCCGAGGCGCGCTCTCGACGATGCGGATGGAGCTTCCGGACGTACGCAGGATGGTGGCGGTGAGCTGTCCCCTCACGTACGCGCCTGTGCTTCCCTCGGAACGACTGATGATCGTCGGAGGCGTTGGGGATCGATTGGCGCCGCCGAAGCACTCGCGTGTCCTCTGGGATCATTGGGGCCGCTGCCGAATCCACTGGTTTCCGGGAAGTCACGTCATTCACATGGACCGTGGCGCCTACCTCACCGAAATGGCTCGGTTCATGGTCGGGCGTGGGTTCCTTCCGCAGGCAGAGCTACCGCCGAGTCGTTCACGGTAGATTTTTGCAACCGCCTGAGTAACCTCCCCACAACTTCGCGAAAGAGGGTAGTGATGGAGCGTGTGATTCCGTTGGCTCGCCGAAAAGGCGATATCGTCGTGTTGGCCTTCTTCTGGCTCAACATCCTCGTCATCACGTACATCGTCGACGTCGAGCAGATCGTCCTGCCGGACATCAGCGGGGACTGGGAGTATCCGATTTGGCCGTTGCCCTTCATGGTCGACATCATCCACTGGTACGGCAACAGCTTCGATCCCGTGCTCATTGCGCGACCTGCATGGTGGAGGATGACGATCTGGATCGACTCGCTGTTCTTCGGCCCATTCTACGTCTTCGGGATCTACGCGTGGACCAAGGGTAGGAACTGGATTCGGGTGCCCAGCATCATCTGGGCCTCGGTGCTCATCACGAACGTCACCATCATCCTCGGCGAAGAGTTCATGGGCGCTCACCCGACACCGGCACCGCTTCTAGTCTTGGCGTTAAACGCCCCTTGGGTTCTCGTCCCGGCGTACGTGATCAAGCGGATGTGGAGCAGCGACACTCCGTTTACTGAGAACGCGTAGTCGTGGAAGCGTTTGGACAGCGTTACGGCCCTTGGGCCGTGGTCGCCGGCGCTTCCGAAGGGATCGGCGCTTCGTTCTCGCGAAAGCTCGCCGCTCGCGGCCTCCACCTCGTGCTCGTCGCGCGTCGGGCCGGTCCTCTGGAAGAGCTCGCAGCCGAGCTCCGCGCCAAACACTCGATCTCGGTACGCGTTCACCCGATGGACCTTGGAGCGACCGACGTCATCGGTCGACTTCGCGACGCCACGGCCGACCTCGATGTCGGCCTCGTGGTCTACAACGCTGCGTACTCGCCCATTGGCACGTTCATCGACATCGACGTGGAGCACCACCTCGACGCGGTCGGCGTGAACGTACTCGGGACCCTCCGGGTCGCACACTACTTCGGGCGCCGTCTCGTCGAACGGGGACGGGGCGGCCTCATCATCATGTCGTCCATGAGCAGCTTTCAGGGCACCGCGATGGTCGCCAACTATGCGGCGACCAAGGCGTACGACACGATTTTGGCCGAGGGACTCTGGTACGAGCTCGGCCAACGCGGCGTGGACGTCCTCGGCTGTATCGCCGGCGCCACGCTCACGCCGAGCTACCAGGACTCGACCGATCGAAAGCCCAAGAGTGCGCTCAACCACCCCATGGTCCCCGACGACGTCACCGAGCAGGCGCTCCAAGACCTGGGGCGCCGCCCGAGCGCCGTTTCCGGGCGCCGCAACCGCTGGGCGTCGATCCTGCTGAGCCGCCTCCTTGGACGCCAGGCAGCGATCCGCATGGTCAGCCGGGAAACCGAACACATGTACCGCTGATCGGTGATGTGGTCATCGGTGGCTTTCTTGCTCGCCCTTCCCGGTTGGGGCCAGACTGAGGGCTCGGACCGGCCGGTTTTCGCGCCGGCCTTGCGGACCTCGATTGGGCACGTTAATCAAAAACATGCGTCAGTTTACGGCAGTGTTGCTCACGCTTACCCTCATCGCGGCCTGCGCGCGCAATCGCTATGACGCCGCGCCGACGATGCCTGGCGATGATCCCGGATTCTCGGCCCCCGAGCGGGTCGAGCCACGTGGCGTCACAGAGGACGCCCCGGAGGCCCTGAAGCTGCTTCCCGGTGACGTGGTTCAGTTGACGACCGTCTCCGCGGAAAACACCCCCTACGATGGCTTGATCGTCGACGCGCGAGGTCAGCTTCACGTGCCACTCGCCGGCGACGTCCAAATCGGAGGCATGGAGCTCAGTGCAGCAGAGAAGCTCATCGAGCAGAAGCTCCGCCGCTACGACAAGTTCGTTCGCGTCAACCTGATCATCACCACGCTGTCCGGTCATACGGCCTCGGTGCTTGGCGCCGTCGAGGGGCCGGGCCGTATTCAGGTGACGCCCGGGATGCGCCTTGCGGACCTCCTGGCAGAGGCAGGCGGGCCAGCCATCGCACGTGCCGAC
>CBDUCC010000434.1:0-3367 GCA_965365555.1 uncultured Myxococcales bacterium
AAGCCCTGGAGATTCGATACCAATCAGGTGGACGAGCCCTGGCTGGGATGCGGGATTCGCGATGACGAAGTCCGCGAATCCCCCCTCGGGACCAACGAGCTTCGGTCGGATGCCACTGTAGTCGGGCGTCAAATGTTCCGGCCGAATCGCCGGAAGGTAGAGCGCCACCGCCGTGGCGAACAGCTCCGCGCCTCCTTCATCGACGCTGTAGTCGATCGCGTCGATGAACTCCGCGTCGGGCCCGGCGCGGCGAGCGTCGGCGATGTCGGCGGTGATGTGGACACCGAGACCCCCGCCTTCGGGTAGGGGGTAGATCAAGCTGTTCCGCGTGGGTGGCGCCCCGGCACCCAGGGCGAAGTAGGAGCCCTTGCAGGGGTGAAGCTGCCAGGGAGTGCTCGCCTCGGGCAGGCCCGATAGTCGGGCGACCTCGAGCGCACCAAGCCCTGCGGCGTTGACCACCCGCTCTGCTTCGAGCTCGGCCTCTCGCCCCATCGTATCGCGCGTGCGTACGATCCAGCCGTCCGCTCGTCGTTCGAGGTCGGCGAGCTCCGTATGATAGACGATCGCGCCTTCCGACTGCTTGATCTCGAGTGCGAGGCTTTCGATGAGCGCGTGAACGTCCACGACGCCCGAGGTGGGGGAGTGAAGCGCGAGCGCGCATCGGAGCTCAGGCTCCTCGCGCTGCGCTTGCGCACCGTCCATCAGCCGCAGTTCTCCGGCGCCGACCTCTGCTGCGTGACGGGCGATCGAACGCAGACGCTCCTCGTCCTTTGCGTTCGTCGCGACGATCAACTTGCCAGTGCGCTTGTGCGGGATCTCGTGCTCTTCGCACCACTGGTATAGGCGCTCCTTGCCTTCGATGCAGAGCTTGGTCTTGAGCGAGTCCCGCGGATAGTAGATTCCGGCGTGGATGACCCCGCTGTTTCGGCTCGAGATCTCGCGGCCGGGACCCACCTCGCGCTCGATGACCACCACGCTCCCGAGCCGGCGGCAGAGCGCATGCGCACATGCGAGTCCCACGACGCCGGCACCGATCACTATTGCGTCAACTCGATCAGTCATCAGAAATCAGAACGCAAGCGGATCGACACGCGGCTCGGGGAGCACGACCGAGAGCTGTGGCATCGCAAGCTCGCGCTGAGACCGGTAAGCCTGGTAATGCACGAGCACCTTGCGAACGTATCGATGGGTTTGGGTGAAAGGGATCCGTTCGAGGAGTACGTCGAGCGGGGTGCCGTCCGCGCTTTCCTGGATCCAACGCCGTACGTTGTGGGGACCGCCATTGTACGCGGCGATGGCCAATGGAAGGTGGCCATCAAACCGTCGAATCAGCGACGAGAGATACCAGGCGGCGAACTCCAGGTTGAGCTTCGGGTCGAGCAGGTCGGACGGCGTGAACTCCTCGTGCCCGAGGGCATGCGCGATGAGTTGTCCCGTGCGGGGCATGATCTGCATCAGACCGACGGCGCCGGCGTAGGAGACGATGTGCTTCTGATACGCGCTCTCGACTCGCATCACGGCGAGGAGCAGGTTGGGGTCGAGTCCATGTTTCAGGGCCGCCGGCACGACGAGCCACTCGTAGGCACGTGGGAGCGTTTCGATGAAGTCGGGGCCAGCGAATCCGCCCGCCGTCCCGAGGTCGCCCAGAGTGGCTGCAACGGTCGACAAGGTCTCGCGCTCATCGGCTGAGAGTTGAAGGCGGGCTTCGCGCAGGTCCGCCTCGACGGGCAGCGAAGTGCGACTCTCATTGGTCGCCACGCAAGCCAACCCGGCCCTGCTGATCGGACGTCCCAGCGCGTCGCGCCACTGGAGATACGCCTCGAAGAGCTCTTCGGTTGCCGCGTCGGTATCGTCGACCCGAAGGAGGTCGACCGCCCGCGCGAGCCAGGGATAGCTCAGGCTGTGCGCCTCGGCGATCGGCTCGGGCATGCTCGCCAGCGCGTCCGAATCCGCGCCCGGCGGTCCGGGCACCGCCGGCGAGGGTCCGGCCGCCAGTCCTTCGTTGCCGTTGCTCTTCGCGCCTCGACTCAGACGCGCGAGGCCGTTGTCAGACCAGAGTGCGTAGTACGCGTCGCCGCTCGAGGATGCGCTCTCGCGAGCCTCGAGGAACAGGAGCTCGGCTTCGTGGCTGCGCTCCGTGCGCTCGTAGAGTCGGGCGAGGTGGTAGAGCGCGGCCGCGCGGTAGCGGGAGTAGGACCGCTGCGCGATTCCCTCGAGGATTGTTCCGACGAGTGCCTCGCTGCCGACTCCCGAGGCGGCTATCGCGCCCTCGAAGAGGACTCCCGCAGAGAGCCCTCTGCGGAGTTGAAGGCTTTCGAGTGCGCTGTCGACCTCCGCGCGCAACCCGGCCGCCGATGCGACGCCGATCATGTCCACGAGTACCGCAGACGGGATCGAGAGGTCATTGCGGCCGGCGCGTAGCTCCGAGAGTCGCTGGTACGCGTATTCCGGGTCGCGGGCTCTCGCCGTCCGCGTCATGTCCGCTGCTCGACTCTCGAGCGTCCGAGCGCTGGCGAGGTCGGATACGGGGAAGAGTTGGGCCGTGCGCATGTACGTCTCTGCAGCTTGCCAACGCCCTTCGAAGCGCGCGAGCTTCCCTGCCAGGTAGTGCAGCTCAGCGTGAAGCTCCCCCGACAGCGGTGTCTCGAGCAGCTCCATCAACTCGGCCTTCGCCTGCTCGAGCGGACCGGTTCCGACGAGGGTCCTCACCCGTGCAACGCGCTCGTCGGCGGACAAGGGCGCCGCCTCGTGACCGACGGCGCGTAACCGCTCCGTCTCGGTTTCCGCCCAGCGGGCCGCTCGACTTCCCGGGTACTCGACGAGAAGCGTTCGCATCGTAGTCAGGGCATCGGCATACCGTCGTTGCCGCAGAAGGCTTTGAGACCGCTCGAAGAAGAGCTGACTTCGATTGGGGAGCTCCGGATAGCTCTCGAGCAGGGCTTCGAATGCGGCATCCGCCGCTGAGTCTCCGGCCCGGAGTAGCGAAAACACCCGGCCGAAGCTCGCTTTGACGCGAACCGCCTCGTGCGGGCTTTGCTCGGCCTCCGCGAAGAACTTCGCCGCCTGCACCGGGCGACGGCGCAGCAGCTCGAGGCGGCCGCTTGCGAGCGCGATACGGTCTTGAATGCGCGGAAGACCGCGCCGGGCGAGGTCCAGCTGAAGTCGTGCGCCTTCGTAGTCGACCTCGGCGATATCCTCGGTCGCATGACGGTAGGCTTCGATCGCTCGCTTCTGCGGCGGCTCTGCTCGCGGCGAAGGAGCGGAAGCGATGAACGGACCGCACATCGGGACGCGCCAGTGGACCAACTGGATGGGCGCCGTACTCGCATACGGCTGCTCTGCAACACACATCGGCTCGTCCGGCGAA
>CBDUCC010000435.1:0-3363 GCA_965365555.1 uncultured Myxococcales bacterium
GCCCAGTAGCCCTTGATCTTCTCGAGCTTCTCCGCTGCGATGCCCGTCTCCTTCTCGAGCTCTTCGGGCGTCGGCTCCTTGCCGGTACGCGTGGCAATCGCCTGTGTCGCACGGGCGACTCGGTTGTACGTGTCGAGCATGTGCACGGGGATGCGGACCGCCCGCCCCTTGTCTGCCAAGGCACGGCTGATCGCGTGGCGAATCCACCAGGAGGCGTAGGTGCTGAAGCGGTATCCCCGATTGTGGTCGAATCGCTCCACCGCCTTCATCAGGCCGATGTTGCCTTCTTGGATGAGGTCGATGAGTGGAAGGCGGCCGCGGTTGTAGCGGCGAGCGATGGAAACGACCAGGCGAAGGTTTGCCGCGACGAAGCGGTTCTTCGCGCGCTGCTGCGCTTTTTGCGCACGCCGCACGTGCTGCAGGTACCGCTTGAACGTCGGTGTCATGCGGATGTGGTCGCCCACGATGTCCCGCTCGTCCGCGAAGTCACCGGCGAGTCGGTGCACCGCCCGATCGGACTCCTGGACGAACAGCCGATCGCTGTCGAGTTCGCGCATCTTGGTCGAGAGCGAAAGGCTCAGGTCGTTCCAACGCGTCTCCTGGCGCTTTCCAAGCTTGTCTGATTTCGCGTTCTTGCAGAGGCGTCGAAGCCCCGCGATCTCGGAGAGCGTCTGGTCCTCCACGCGCCTCTCGATGACAGCAGCGACGGTCTCGAAACATGGCGGATGGCTCAAGAGGGCCTCCCAGTAAGCGATTTCGAGTCGTTCGACCTCCTTCGCCGCCTCGATCTCCTCCTGTGGGGTGAGCACGCGGTGGCCGATCATCTCGCGGAAGTAGCGGGTTAGCGTCGAGTCTCCGGCACCTTGCCGTTCGAATTCCTTCAGCGCCTTCTCGCTTTCGACGCGAGCCTTTTCGAGCTGCTCCTTGCTGGGCTCCGCGGAGGGGGCCGCAGCCGGAGCCGCCTGGGCTTCCGCTGCCTTCGGAGCGCCGGCTTCGACCTTCGGCTCCTGCTTGGATGCCTTGGTCCTGACCTGGCTCTTTCTCGTGCTCTGTCGTGTTGCTGCCTGTCTTGCCATTTGCCTCTCGCCTTCCGGTAGCGCCCTACGTCCCGTGGCACCCCGTACGCTTGGGTGAACACCCTGGGTTCCCGAACCCTTCCGTGCTCGCGAACCGTTCGTTCGATTCGTCAGCAGATGCACGCATCGTGCCGGAAATCACGACCACCTGAGTCTCTGCGTCGAATCGCTGACTTTGTACCGGGTCCAACCGGGAGTATATGGGTCCTTGGAGCGCCTTGAGAAGGGGCTCAGCGCAGGATCATGGCGTCGAATTCCAGTCATACTAGCGCTCGTGGGATCCTGCTGGAATCTCTCTCGGGTCGCCGCCTGCTTCTAATTATTTCTCTCACCCTCATGGGTGTATCGGCGATGGCGACGGCGGGCTATGCCTGGGTGGCCGGACCGGCACTCGCAGCCCTTGGGCAAGGCGAGTTTCTCTCATCATCTCCAATGCCTGCGGCCTCTAGACCGATCCCCTCGGCGGTGCAGATCGTCGCTGCCCTCGTCTGCTTGGGTCTTGTGCGCGCCCTCGCCGAGACGGCCAGAGCCCGAACCAGCGCCCGGCTCCAACTCGGCATAGTGCGCGAATTCAGGGGGAAAATCCTCGCGCGTGCGCTGACGTTGGAACCCGCGGCCCTCATGGCCTGGGGTCCCGGGGAGCTTGCGTCCCGGATCCAGGTCGAGGTGCACGGCGTCCGCGTCCTCCTGCATTTGGGACTCGTGCAGGGCATTCGTAGCATCGTAGTGGCTACTGCACTAGCCATCGTCGCCTGGAAGGTGGATAGTCTGCTAGCCACCCAGGGCGTGATTGTGATCCCGATCGCAGCGGGGCTGGTGATGCTCGCGGCCCGTCCGGCGCGTCGTCTTCAGCGTCGCCTGTTCGGGGCAGAGTCGAAGCTGGTGGCGGATACGGGCGAGGCCGTCGATGGCGCTCTGGTGCTACGGGCCTACGGCGCCGTGGGAACGACCTTGAACCGTATCGATCGGGCGGCGAGCCGTTCCGAGCGGCTCGGGATTTCGGCCGACAGCTGGGCCGCGATGGTCGGCCCCATCGTCGAGCTCGCTGCCGCGGCCGGGCTGGCGTTGGTCCTGGTGATGTCCGTGGTCGCCCAGAGGTCGGACCCAGCGGCCACCGGCACCGTGCTGGTCGCGTTGCTGCTGATGTACCGGCCGCTGATCTCGCTTGCTCAGGCCACGATCGCTTGGTTCGCAGGCCTCAGCGCGCTCGACCGTCTGGACGAGCTGCTCGCGCTTCGGACGGTGCTTCCGGTCGAGCGCCAGGTGGCGACTGGGACCATCTCGACGCTCGAAACGCAGGACCTTCGATTCGCGCACGGCGACCACCCCGTGATCGACGGAGCCTCCATCCGCTGCGCTCGAGGAGAGCTCGTCGTGCTCACCGGTGCGAGCGGCGCCGGCAAGACCACCTTGCTGAAGCTGCTTGGGGGCACATTGACCCCGGATGCGGGGACCGTGCGGATCGACGGTGCCACAGCGTCTCCAAGCGCGCTCGCGTCCGCGAGCGGGTGGATGCCACAGACCCCGGCGCTCTTCGGCGGTACCTACGTCGACAACATCGCGCTTGGCGACCTCGCGCCCGACCGCGCGCGTGTGATCGATGCGGCGCGCAGGGCCAACGCCGACGGCTTCATCGGGGTCCGGCCGGGCGGTTTCGACGGCGTCATCCTCGAGGGCGGAGCCGATCTCTCGGTCGGCCAGCGTCAGCGCATCTGTTTGGCGCGCCTGATCTACCGCGGCGCCCCGATTTGGCTGCTCGACGAGCCCAGTGCGGCGCTCGAGGCCGCGCACGAGCGGCAAATCGTCACGATGTGTCGAGAGCATGTAGACCGAGGTGGCCTCGTGATCGTGGCAACCCATCACCCGGCATGGCTGCAGAGCGCGGATCGTGTGTGGACCATCGAACAAGGAACGGTGAGCGAGTGCGAACAGCGAGTCTCCGATCTGCGCCTCAACTAGTGCTGTTCTTCGCCGTCCTCGGGCATGCGTCGAATGGCTTCGCGACGCCGGACACCAAGAACCTGAGGCTCGAAGTTCAGGAGCTCGAGGCGGATCACGACCGCGCGACGGCGGCCATCTACACGCTGCAGGCTGGCGGTCGACGGGCCGCGACCGCCATCTCGAATGCCTGGCCGTCGCTCTCGGTCGTTGCGAAGAAGCGAGCCATCCTGGTCCTACGGGTCCTCGCCGAGGAACAGGATGAAGCTGTGCGAGCGCTTGCGGTTGCGGCCCGCGAACACGACGACTCGGGTCGAGCAGAGGCGCTCGAGGCCTTGCGGCGATCTGG
>CBDUCC010000436.1:0-3351 GCA_965365555.1 uncultured Myxococcales bacterium
AGACCGGATCCTTCATGCCGACGAACGCGCACGGGCGCTCGAGGCAGCGGCGTTTCTCGATCTACGCGCCTCGGTGGGCGCGCAGGCGCCGAGGCTTCACCGGCTGGCGCGCATCCTGGCGTCGGTCGATGTGGCGTCGGCATTGGCCGAGGCGGCGCACCAGCGCGACTACGTCCGACCGACGGTCGACTCGAGCCTCGATCTCTGGCTGGAGGACAGCCGTCACCCCACGGTGGAGTGTTACGCCGCCAAGGATGGCTTCGTTCCGAACACGATCGAGCTTCGGGCCGATGGCGACCGCTTCATGCTGCTTACCGGGCCGAACATGGCCGGAAAGTCGACGGCGATGCGTCAGGCGGCGCTGGCGGTGATCATGGGCCAAGCCGGGGGCTTCGTCGCCGCCAAGAACGCGCGCATCGGGATCGTCGATCGGGTCTACACTCGGGTCGGGGCAAGTGACCAGCTTGCTCGCGGCCAGAGTACCTTCATGGTCGAAATGACCGAGGCGGCCTCGATCTTGCGCGGTGCGACCCAACGCTCGTTCGTCATTCTCGACGAGATCGGGCGCGGGACGAGCACCTACGACGGCCTGGCGATCGCCTGGGCGGTCGCGGAGCACCTCCACGACGTCAGCGGCTGCAGGACGATCTTTGCGACGCACTATCACGAGTTGTGCGAGCTGGCCGATCGTCTGCCGCAGGCCGCGAACTTCAACGTAGCCGCAAAAGAGCACGAGGACAGCATGATCCTGCTGCATCAGCTCGTGCGGGGCGGGTCGAACCGCAGCTATGGCCTGGCTGTTGCTAGACTCGCGGGCGTGCCGCCCGTCGTCCTGGCGCGCGCCAAAGCAAAGCTCTCGGAGCTCGAAGCGCGGGTCGAGCCGCCGGAAATCCCCCAGATGCCACTCTTCGAATCTGCGCCGCCGAAGCGGTCCGAAGTCGAGGCTACGCTCCGAGCCCTCGAGGTGGAACGAATGACGCCGGTGGATGCACTGGTCACGTTGGCGCGACTCGTCGACCTCGCAAGCCTCGACGAGGAGTAACCGAGCGTGCGTTCCGGTATACGATCGAACGGGGTGCTGTTACCATCGAGCGTATGGACGAACGGCTGCGACGAATCATCGACGCGCTCGAAGACGCCGACCGCCAGGTCGTGATCGCACTCAATTCCCGTGCGAAGGCGATCCACGAATACAACGCGCTGCGGGCAGAGGCTGGAGACGAGCCCCTTCGTCTTCCCAAGAAGACGGCAGTGATCGACAACGCTCGACGCTCGGCGACGGAGTTCCCCGAGGAGAGCATCGAGCCCGTATTTCGCGAGATCCTCTCGGCCTGCACGGAGCTGATCACGCCAGACGTGGTTGCGTATTTTGGTGCGCCGGGCGACCTGGCTCATGCCGCCGCACGCGACTACTTCGGACATGCCCCGAGCTTTCGGCCGAGCGAGAGCGTCAGCGGAGTCCTCGAAGCGGTGCACCACGGACACGCCACCTTCGGGGTGGTACCCCTCGAAACTTCTACCGACGGAGCGATTACCGCCACCCTGAACGGGCTTCTTTCGAGCGATGCGAAAGTCTGTGCCGAGCGCGTGGTGCCGCTTCGCTATCAGCTCCTCTCACAATCCGGAGACGCGGCGGACGTGCTCAAGATCTACGGCGCCGCACAAGCGATCGCCGCTTGCGAACGTCAGCTTCGATCGCGCTACCCGGACGCGATTTGCGTCGATGTGCAGTCCGGGGAGGCGGCGGCGCACTTCGCCCTCGGCGACGACCAGTCTGCGGCGCTTGGCTCTCCGCTTCTCAAGGAGCTCCACGACCTTCAGCTCATCGATGACCGTCTCGAGAACGACTCTGCGGTGCTGACCCGCTTCGCCGTCGTCGGTAACCGGCTTCCTTCGCGCACAGGTCAGGACCGAACGCTGTTGGCGATGGCCCCGGACGATGAGCCCGGTGCGCTCCATCGCGCGCTCCGGCCGCTGGCCGACAGAGAGATCAATCTCACTCGGATCGAGTCGAGGGCATCGAGTAGCTCGGAGTGGGCTCACGTGTTCTTCCTCGAGATGGACGGTCACATCACCGATCGGGCGATCCTGACCGCCGTGGAGGAGCTGCGCCGCATCGCGCGGTATGCCAAGGTCCTCGGCAGCTACCCAAGACCGAGCTGACCGACGCCGATGAGCGACCTCGCCGCCCCCCACATCCTCACGCTGAACGCCTACGAGCCCGGAAAGCCCGAAGAGGAGTTGCGCCGCGAGCTGGGTATCAAGCGAATCGTGAAACTGGCGTCGAACGAGAACCCGTACGGGCCGTCGCCTCACGCGACTGAAGCCGTTTCCGGAGCGGCCCTGCAGCTCCATCGCTACCCCGACCCACGAGGCCATGAGCTTCGCGCCGCGCTCGCAGCACACCATGGGGTGGACGCATCTGAGCTTTGCCTCGGCAACGGCTCGAACGAGCTCATCGATTTGATCGCCCGCGTCTTTGCCAGCCGTGGAGAGCACGTCGTGTTCGGGCATCCGTCGTTCCCCTGCTACCGCATCGGGTCGGTCGCGCAGCAGCTCGATTACACAGCGGTCCCATTGCGCGATCACGTTCACTGGAACGTCGACGACCTGATCGCTGCGGTACGGCCTGAAACGAAGCTGCTCTTCGTGTCGAATCCCAACAATCCTACCGGCAGCTACATCGGAGGAGCTGACCTCTCGCACCTGTTACAGACCGTCCCTGAGCGGGTACTGATCGTGGTCGACGAAGCCTACGTCGAATACGTCGCTGCATCGGACTTCGTTCCCGCCACGAGGCTTCGCGACCAGCGAGAACGCCTCGCGATCCTCCGAACGTTCTCGAAGGCGTACGGACTCGCAGCGCTCCGCGTGGGCTACGTTCTAGGCAGGCCCGGGCTCGTTCACGACCTGAATCGCCTTCGCGCGCCGTTCAACGTCGGCACCGCGGGCCAGGTAGCTGCACGGGTCGCGCTCGAAGACCAGAGCCACCTTCAGCAGGCGGTTGCCGCAACCATTCGCGATCGTCGAGCGCTCGGCGCCGCTCTCTCGGCGCTCGGACTCCAGGTAGCACCAAGCGAGGCGAACTTCGTCTTGGTCGATGTCGGTCAGCCGGGCAGGGCGGTCTACGAGGCGTTGCTCCGCGAAGGAGTGATCGTCCGCCCGATGGCGGCGCCACTCGATACGATGATTCGGGTCACGGTTGGGCTGCCCGACGAGAACAAACGCTTTCTAACCGCCCTCCAGCGCGTGCTAAAGGACATGCGTGCATAGCGTTCGCAAGCGATACCGCGTCCGCCGCGGCGGCCCCCTGCGGGGTGAGGTTCAGGTACCGGGCGACAAGTCGATCGG
>CBDUCC010000437.1:0-3338 GCA_965365555.1 uncultured Myxococcales bacterium
GGCGAGCGACGGAGGTCGACCCGGCATTCGCGGAGGCCTTCAACAACCTCGGTGTGCTCGAGCGCGAGTCGGGCGAGCTCGAGCGGGCCGTCGAGACGCTCGAGCGAGCCGTCGAGCTCGACCCCGACCTCACCGCGGCCCGTTTCAACCTCGGGCTCTCGTATGAGGAGCTGGGTCGCATCGAGGACGCCGAGCGCGAGTACCAAGCTACCATTGAGCAAAGCCCAGGGGACCCGGTCCCGCGGATCAACCTCGCGATGATGTACCTCGCGGTGGACCGTTCGGAGGACGCAGCAGTGCAACTACGGGCCTCGGTTCCGAGTGTGCGGGGTGATGTGCTGCTGTCGATAGCCGTTGGGGAGGGCCTTCGTCGCGCAGGTCTCGCCGAAGAGGCCGTCCCGGTGCTTCGCGACGCTCTCGAAGTGGCCGGTGACCCACCGCCGACCGAGTTGCTGGCCGAGCTTGCATTGGCGGAGTACGCGTCCGGAGATCTAGGCGCTGCCGAGCGAGCCATGGCCCGCGCTCTGCAACAGAACGAGCTCGACCCCGCGCTTCACTATGCGTACGGGTCGATCTTGGCGAAGCAGGGCAAGATCGGCGAAGCCCGCAAGCACCTGAGGCGCGTCGAGGCACTGGACCCCGACGGCCCGTACGCAGCGCGTGCTCGCCAGCGCCTCCAGATGATCAAATAGCTGGGCTGAAACCCAGTCCGACCAGAAATACCTCGTAGCTCTCGTCGCGGGTCGCCTTGGGTCGGATGATTCGGACTTTGTCGAAGTATTCGCGAAGGGCACTTCGGGCGTCTTCGAACTCCGTGCCCTGGAAGATCTTGGCAACGAAGGCGCCACCGGGTCGAAGGACGCTGCTGGCGAGGGAAAGCGCCCGCATCACGAGCTCGTAGCTTCGATACTGGTCGGCATGACGCTGGCCGCTGGTTTTCGGCGCCATGTCGCTGATCACCAAATCGAAAGACTCGCCAAGACTGGTGGGCTCGGCGGCAAACGCATCGAGGGTTCGGATCTCGGCGTGCGGAGGGAGCTCCACTGCCGCGTCGTTCAGGTCGATTCCGAGTACGTAACCGGAAGGGCCGACCCGTTCGGCCGCGTAGAGGGTCCACGACCCGGGGCTTGCGCCGAGATCGAGCACACGCTGCCCCTTTTTGAAGAGGCCGACTCGCCGGTCGATCTCCTGCAGCTTGTAGACCGAGCGTGCAGGGTAACCCTCACGGCGCGCCCGGCGCCCGTGATGATCCTGCTTTCGGCGAGGCGGCAGCTAGCCCTCGTCGCCTGCTGCCGGGGCTTCCTCGGCCGCTTCTTCCTTCGCCGCGGGCGCGGGAAGAGCCACGGGCTTCTTCTTGATCGCGCCCTTGACGGTGAGAAAGCCATTGCGCGGACCGGGCACGCCGCCGTCGACGAGCACGATGTTCTCTTCGCCAAGCACCCTGACGATCTGAAGGTTGAGAATCGTCGCCTTCTTGTTGCCGTGCTGGCCTGGCATCTTCTGGCCTCGAAGGGTGCGTCCCGGGGTCATGTTCTGCCCAATGGAACCACCGTGGCGCTTGTACTCGTGTGTGCCGTGACCCACGGTCCCGGCGCCGGCGAAGTTGTGACGCTTCATGACGCCGGTGAAGCCGCGGCCCTTGCTGGTGCCCGATACGTCGACGAACTGGCCATCCTGGAAGATGTCTGCCGCGCCGAGCGTCTGGCCCACCTCGAATCGCTCGAGCAGCGAGGGATCCACCCGGAACTCTCGAATCACGCGCGGGGCGCTCTCGATGCCGGCCTTGGTCATCTGGCCCGCTTCGGGCTTGGTCACCAGCTTCTCGCGGCGTGAGCCGAAGCCGAGCCGAAGAGCGGAGTAGCCGTCCTTGTCGGGCGTGCGCTTCCCTACGACGACGCAGGGTCCCGCTTTGATGGCAGTGACGCGTCGAACCTCCCCGTCCTCGAGGAAGATTTGGGTATTGCCAAGCTTAGTGCCGATGAGACCAGGATTCGTATTCACAGGTATTCTCCCCCGTAAAAGGGCCGCAAAGATAGTGATGCCCCCCGACGAGTCAAGCCGCCTTCGCGCCAGCCGGATTCGGGCGCGTTGCAGCCCCGGGGCAGGGCCTCAGTCCTCGATTCCGAAGACCCGCATCGCGTTCTCGTAAGTCCGCTCCGCGAGGCGTTCGGGCTCCTCGCCTCGGAGCTCGGCAATCTTGTTCGCGGTATATGCTACGTACCCGGGTTCATTGAGCTTTCCGCGTTTCGGGATCGGAGCGAGGTAGGGCGCATCGGTTTCGATCAGGAGTGCGTCGGCAGGCTGGCGACGCGCCGCTTCCTGCACCTCCACGGCTTTGTGGAAGGTCACGATCCCGCTGAACGAGGAGACAAAGCCGAGATCGAGTGCCGCCCCGGCGAATGCCGCGTCTTCGCTGAAGCAGTGGATGATCCCGCCGACCTCTCGGGCCTCCTCCTCTCGAAGGATCCGTAAGGTGTCTTCCGGCGCGGAGCGCGTGTGGATCACTAGGGGTTTGTCGAGCTCTTTGGCGATTGCGACCTGCGAACGGAATGCCTGAAGCTGCACATCTCGCGGGGAATGGTCGTAGTGATAGTCGAGCCCGGTCTCGCCGATCGCGACGACCGACGGGTCCTTGGCAGCCTCGACGATCGCGTCATGGAGGGCATCGTCGAGGTGCTTCGCGTCGTGCGGATGGACGCCCACGGTAGCGGAGATCCAGTTCGGATACGCTCGGGCGATCGTCAGCGCGGACTCGACCGAGTCGAGGTCATGGGCGCATCCGATCGACGTGATGCGGCGCACCCCGGCTTGCCTGGCACGGTCGAGAACGTCGTCGAGCTCGTCGCGGAGCCGAGGATCATCGAGATGGCAATGCGTGTCGAACAGCATGACGCTCATCCAGGGTGATCGGCAGGACGAACCGAGGCAAGCAGGGCGCGTGCCTCCGAGCTGTTCGGGGCTAGCGTTTGGAGGGCCGTGAAAATCACCTTTTGCTCTCCTTCGGAGCTCCGCCGGAGGTTGCGAGCCAGGTCGGGGACCAGGTTTGCGAGCCCGAGCTCGCCCACGAGCTCCGTGGCATACTGCCGGGCCTCGATACGCCAGCTTCGGACCAGCTTCGCAAGCACCCGCTCACCCTCGGAGTCGCCCAGCAGAACCAGGGCCCGGGCGGCAGCGGCCCGCTTGATCGGGGATCGAAACCAGGGTTTCGCGAGGCGAGCGAGGTCGCTCCGAGCACCGCTGTCTCGCAGGTCGCCGAGGCCGATCGCGGCGGTGAACGCATGCTCGGGCTGGCGCAGGGCCGAGCGAAGCAAGGGCGCCGCCCGCTCGTCTCCGAAGGA